>NZ_JBFAIC010000014.1:0-179961 GCF_040654515.1 Dactylosporangium sp. NPDC050688 | reverse complement strand
GTGTGGGTGGAGCGAAGCTCCCCCACCGGGGAGCACCGGCGAAGCCGGTGCGCGGAGAATCCGAACCAGAACGGTGAACGCCCCCTGCGTGAGCAGGGGGCGTTCACCGGTTCGGTGGGCGATACTGGGTTTGAACCAGTGACCTCTTCCGTGTCAAGGAAGCGCGCTCCCACTGCGCCAATCGCCCGAGCCTTTGGGGTGCCTCACCGAAGTGTGGCCTTTCCGAGGTGGGAACGGGATTTGAACCCGTGTACACGGCTTTGCAGGCCGTTGCCTCGCCTCTCGGCCACCCCACCGTGGTCACTTTTTCCCGAGCGGACGACGAGATTCGAACTCGCGACCCTCACCTTGGCAAGGTGATGCGCTACCAGCTGCGCTACGTCCGCACCGCCCGGCCAACCCTGCACCCGGCGACGGATGCAAACTCTAGCCGACCTCCATCCCCCATGCCAAACCGGTATCCGGATCCGGCGCGTCGCAGGGGTGTCAGGCAAGGCCCCGCAGGGATCAGGCGAGGCCGGCGCAGGTGGACAGGCCGGCGTACCGCTGGCTGAGCTTGGTCGCGGCAGGACCGGTGAGCAGGGTCGGCTGGCCGCTGCCGGAGACGACGGCGGGCAGGAACTCGCGGCTGGTCACGGTGCGGTCCCGCACGGTGAGGCGCAGCAGGCCGGTCTCGGTGCTCCTGGAGGGGCCGTACCAGAGGAAGTTGCCGAGGCCGTACGCGACGAACGTGCGACCCAGCCGGCCCGATCCCTGCAGCGTGTGTGCGTGGGCGCCGATGATCAGGTCGGCGCCGGCGGTGGAGAGCTTGCCCGCGAAGGTCTTCTGGGCCGCGTTGGGGCAGCTGTTGCCTTCGTCACCCCAGTGGTTGAACACGATCACGAGGTCGGCCTGGCTGCGGGCCTCGGTGACGGCGGCGACGGCGCGCTGGGTGTCGAAGGCCATGGCGATGCCGGGCTTGTCCGGGCCCGGCGCCCAGCTCGACGACAGCTCACCGACCTGGCTGAAGCCGAGGACGGCGATCTTCACCCCGCGGACCGTGGTCAGCCAGGGCCGGTACGCCTCGTCGGTGTTCGCGCCCGCCCCGAACGCCGGGTACCCGGCCGTGCGCAGCGCGTCGAGGGTGTCGAGCAGGCCGGTCCGGCCGTAGTCGAGGGTGTGGTTGTTGGCGATGCTGACCGCGTCGATGCCGGCGGCCTTCAGGGCGTCGATCGCGACGGGCGTGGTGCGGAAGTGGTACGTCTTCGGCTCCTCCACGCCCCTGGAGGTGATCGCGGTCTCCAGGTTGACGATCGTGAGGTCCGCCGCGGACAGCTGCGCCGCGATCGGGCCGAACGCGGCCGCCGGGTCCTTGAGCAGCTTCGCGGTGCGGTCCATGAAGTGCACATCACCGGCGAACACCAGCGTGAGGTCGACCGGCGCTGTCAAGGACGGCGAGGCCGACAAAACAACGGACGGAGCGGCGGAGCGGGCGACGGCAGGCGACGACGAAGAGCACCCCGCCAGCAGCAGCAGCGGCACCAGGAGCAACATTCGCCTCACGGCGCCACGCTAACGGGTGACCGCCCCCTGCCGGAACCGTCCCGCAATAGTGCGCTATAGTTGTAGCGCAACGCGGACGTAGCGCAGCTGGTAGCGCATCACCTTGCCAAGGTGAGGGTCGCGAGTTCGAATCTCGTCGTCCGCTCCACGAAAGGCCCGCCACCTGGCGGGCCTTTTTCCGTCAGTAGGGCAGCGCCCGGTTCCTGGCCGCCGGGACCGGTGTCGCGGGCGCCTTCGCCAGCAGCCACAACGGGTTCGACACCCCGGCGATCGTGGCGTCCTTCAGCCGGACCTGGGCCCGCACGTAGGTCCCCGGTTTCAGGTCCACCCGCTGTTTCCCCGTCTTCGACACAATGGCCTCCGTGGATGGTTTCAGGCCGGTGCCGACCTTACCGGTCACGACCTCCAGCGTCGCGCCCTTCGGCAACTTCGTCGCCGACACATCGACCGGGACAGCTGCGGACCCGACCAGGACCGCACCCATGTAGGACACCCCGCCGACGCGCAGGTCCATGGCGCCGCGGTACGACGTCAGATCCGTGAACCAGGCCGCCCCCGCCGACAACGCCCGCAACAGATCGGCCCGCCCTTTCGACGGGGACCAGACGTGGCTGACGAAGTGCTCCTCGTTCGCCGCCCAGTCCGTCGCGTCGTGATCGTCGCTGCTGCCGAGCGCCGTGAAGAAGACGCAGTTGCGGGCGGCGACGTCGTACACCCACAGCAGATCCTCGAACGGGTCCCTGCCGATCTCCACCAGGTCGGCGCCGAGGGCGCGCTGCGACACGACCAGCTTCGCCAGCTCGTCGCGCTTCGCCACGTCCATCGGATGGTTCCAGCAGACCAGGCCGCCGTGGGCGTGCAGCCGGCGCACCATCGACGCGGTCAGCGCGGCGTCGTTGTCCCGCAGCGGCGGCGACGGGAACTCGGGCAGCGTCAGGTCACCGCCGAACCAGTTCAGGTGCCGCACCATCGACATCTCCAGCGCCCGGTGGTGCGTCACGTCCGGATACTGCTTCGCGACCGCCCCGAGCACCTCCGCCCGCAGCTGCTCCCCGGCCTGCCCGGCCCGCCGGGCGCGGGTGAACGTCAGCCGGTCGACCACGAACCGCCCCTGCCGCACCTCCAGCGCCAGCCCGGTCAGCGCGTTGTCCCCGGCCACGACGTCGGGCCACAGCTTCGCGACGTCGGCGTGCGGCACCATCGTGATCCGCTGCCACACCCCCGCCCTGGCCGGCAGCCGCACCACACCGTGGGCCCCGTCGGCCTCGTGCGTGACCTTGTCGACGCCGCCGATGTGGTACGCGATGCGCAGGATCCCCTTGCCCGGCTGGTTGGACAGCTGCAGGTCCACCGTCAACGCCCCGCCGTCGCCGGCCTTCTCGGGCAGCACGTCCAGGCCGAGTTCGGTGTCGGCGATGCACGCGTTCGCCATCGAGTTCCAGGCGACCCCCTCGAACCGCACCGCCCCCGCGCCCGTCGCGGCCAGCCGCAGCGCCGTGCCGCCCCCGTCCTGCGGCGACCGGGGTGCGCCGACGAAGTCGGCGCTGTGACTGCCGGGCCTGCCGACGGCGTGCTCCTTCCACGTCCACGCCATCCCCTGCTCGTCCTCGGTCACCCCGTCGAAGTGCACCGCCTGCCGATGCCCGGACGCCGCGATGCGGAAGTCATGGTCGGTGAACCAGACGACGTCGACCTTGTACCGGCGAGCCTGCTCCAGATGCGCGGCGTAGCTGGCCACGCCCTCGCTGAACGGCCCGTGGATGTGCGTCGCCATGCTGACGGGCACCAGCTTGGCCGGCGGCGGTGCGGCGGCCGCCGGTCCCGTGCCCGCAAGTGCGTTCCCGGCGACGGCGGCCCCGGCCGCCAGTAACACCCCGCGCCGGCTCAGCCCCGTTGTGCCTTTCACCCCTTCGACGTTGCCCCGCCGTGTCACCCACCCGCAGCCGATCCGCGAACCCCAGCGGGTGCACCGCCCCCGCTACCGTCCGGACGACCCAGCCGCCCCAGCCGACGCCGCACAGCCACCCAGCCGACGCCGCCCGGTAAGTCGGTCATGTCGGGAACCTCACAGCGACGTGGCCGGTGGCCGGTCCTGGGGTACAGCAGTCCGGCAGCGGGGCACGCCGGCGGTGGTAGTCTCATCGGGCCGTTCCTCCGGTGCGTTTCGGTGCCGGCCGGCGCCGCTCGCACCTCCGGCGGGCATCGAACCGCCAGCCGGCGCACCTGGCAGACCCGGCCGGCGCAGCCAAAGGTGCCGACGTCCCGCGTAGCGCGTGACGGACGCGTCGCGGTCGCCGATCATGCAAGCGGCGGGCACGGGGCTTTGAAGGAGGGGCGTTCCAGGGTATGGCCGACACGACGTTGTGCACGTTCGCGGAGCTGGAGTTCCTGCTCCGCTCCGCCGCAGGACCCCACGGCGAGCGCGCCGCCGCCATGGACGCCGTGCGGCACCGGCTCGGCCTGCAGCCGGAGGCGGCCACCGACATCGTCACCGCGGCGGGCGTCGCGTCGCTGCTCGCCCGGGGGCTGTGCACGGAGGAGGGCGGCAACGTCGTGCCGGGACCGCTGGTCCTCGGGGCGGTCGCCGCGCTGTCGACGCTGCACACGACCACCGAGGCGGCCGGGTCCGCCGACGCCCGCACCCTGCAGCTGCACCTGTTCAGCGGGGGCGCCGGGCGGCTCGCCGCGTACCCGGGACCGTTCGGGCTGTACGGCGTCGAGGTCCTCGACCCGGCCGAACCCCTCGTGGCGCCCCTGGCCAGGTTCGTCGACCGGTGCACCGCCGGGACGGGCGAGGCCGCCGTCGTGATCAGGTCCGCGGAGGCCGGCGAGGGCGCGGAGGTGGGGCTGGCGATCGCCCGCACCGCCGACGGCTCCTGGCTGCTGTCGGGCGACGGCCCGCAGGACGTCGTGGCCGGCAGCCGGCCGTCGAGCCGGGACGGCGTCGTCGCCGCCCTGGTCGAGCGCTTCGGCGCCCCCGTCGCGGCGGGTGCCTGATGACGGCCGTGCGGGCGGGCGCCGCCAGCGACATCGGCCGGGTGCGCCGGCGCAACGAGGACAGCGCGCTCGTCGCCGACGGGGTGTACGCGGTCGCCGACGGCATGGGCGGGCACGCCGCCGGGGACATCGCCAGCGAGCTCGCCGTCGAGGCGATGCGGCGACTCGCCGGGTTCCCCGACCGGACCACGCAGGACGTCCACGACGCGGTCGCCCGCGCCAACGCCGACATCCTCGCCTCCGCCGTCGAGCATCCGGTCCGCACCGGCATGGGCACCACCCTCACCGGGATCAGCCTGGTGCGCGACGGCGGCACCGAGCTGTGGGCGGTGTTCAACGTCGGCGACTCCCGGGTGTACCGCTTCGCCGGCGACGTCCTCACCCAGCTCACCGTCGACCACACCGCACCGGAGAGCGTCACCCGCCGGCGCGGGGTGATCACCAGGGCGCTCGGCACCCGGCCGGCCCCCGACGCCGACCTGTGGGTGCTGCCGCCGGTGCCGGGCGAGCGGTTCGTCGTCTGCTCCGACGGGCTGTCGCTGGAGCTCACCGATGATGAGATCGCCGCGGTACTGCGTGCCGAGCCGACCGCGCAGGCGGCCGCGGACCTGCTCGTGCACCGGGCGGTGCTGGCCGGCGGCCGCGACAACGTCACCGCCGTCGTGGTCGACCACCTCACCACCAGCGGCGACACCGGCACCGCCGGCCGCGGCGCGCACGCCGCCCCCGAGGACGAGGACACCGACCCGCGCGCCGTGCTGTACCGGAGCATGGACACCGACCCGCTGGGCCTGCCGGCAGGACCGTGACCCGGCCGCCGCGCCGCGCGCCGTGACCCGGGCCGGGCGGTCGCGACGCCGGGTGACCGGCGGCGCGGGGCGGCTGGCACCATCGGGCGATGCATCTGGGCATCGACTTCGGTACGTCCAGCACGGCCGCGGTCCTCACCGGCGACGGCGGGACGGTGACGCCGCTGCTGTTCGACGGCTCGCCGCTGCTGCCCTCGGCGGTCCACCTCGACACGGCCGCCGGGGTCCTCGCCGTCGGCGGTGACGCCGTGCGCGGCGGCGCCCTCGACCCGGACCGCTACGAGCCCCACCCGAAGCTGCGCGCCGCCGACGGCTCCGTCGCGCTCGGCGGCACCGGCGTCCCCGTCGAGCACCTGTTCGCCGCGGTCCTGTGGGCGGTGCACGCCGAGGCGCTGCGGGTCACCGGCGGGACCCCACCGCACGAGGCCGCCCTCACCCACCCCGCGTCGTGGGACACCCACCGCCGTGGCGCGCTGCTCACCGCGGCGTCGATGGCCGGGCTGCCGGCCGTGACGCTGGTGCCCTCCCCGGTCGCGGTTGCCCGCACCGTGCTGGGCCGGCGGCAGGCGCCTGTCCCTGCCGGTCGGTGCTTCGTCGTGTACGAACTCGGCGCCGCGACCTTCGAGGTCACCGTCCTGCGCGTGACGGCCGCCGGCCCGCAGGTCGTCGCCACCGCGGGCCTGACGGGCGCCGGCGGCCTCGACCTCGACGCCGCGATCGCCGCGCACCTGCTGACGGTGGCGCCCGGCACCGGCCACCGGCCGGGCGGGCCGGCCGGGTGGCGGCTGCTGGAGCAGGCCCGGCGGGCGAAGGAGCTGCTGAGCACCGGGGCCGGCGCCGTCGTGCCCGTCCCCGGCCGGGGCGAGGTGACCCTGACCCCGCAGGACCTGGACGTGCTCGCCACGCCGCTGGTGCGCCCCACCGCCGAGCTGACGCTGCGCACGATGCGCGACGCCGGGGTCGACGCGGCGTCGGTCGCCGGGGTGTACCTGGCCGGCGGCGGCACCCGCCTCCCGCTCGTCGCGACCCTGCTGCAACGCGTCGCCGGCGTCGCCCCGGTCGCCCTCGACCACCCGGAGCTCCTGGCCGCCGAGGGCAGCGTGGCCGTGCTGACCGCCGGCCACCCGGAACCGGCGCACACCCCCGCGACCGTGCTGACCGCCGGCCACCCGGAACCGGCGCACACCCCCGCGACCGCGCCGGCCGGCCACCCAGAGCCTGCGCACACCCCAGTGGCCGTGCCGGCCGCTGGTTACGCGGAGCCGGCGCGCACCCCGGCGGTGCCGCAGCCGCGGGCCGTGCCGGAGCCGGCGGCCCTGGCCGCCGCGGCGGGCGGCGACGACGGCGGGCGGCTGTGGGGATGGCTGCCGCGGCCGGGGGCGTTCATGCCGGGCGAGGCGTGGCGGGAGGCACCGTTCCAGCCGCTGCAGCTCGCGTTGCCGTCCGGCAGCGGCTGGACGATCCGGGCGAGGTTCGCGGACGGCACCGTGTTCCTCGGCCGGGGCGGCGGGCCGCTGCTGTTCCGCAGCGTCGACGGGCTCGCCGGGTACCTGCTGCGCGACGCCCACCACGAGTTCGCCGGCCTGGCCGGCTGGGCGCAGGTCCAGGAGCGGTTCGTGGCGTTCGTCCGGGAGGGCGGCGACGAGGAGCAGGTCGACCTGGACCTGGTGCAGTACAACCTCGGGTACCCGCCGCAGCAGTGGATGCCGGACCTGCTGATCGCGGCGAGGGACGTCGCCGTCGAGCTGGCGGAGGCGTTCGACCTGCACGACGTCGGTGCGCTCCTCGCCGAGGGGAGCCTGCTCGACACGGTCGACACGCTGCTGCGCGACGCCGACCGGGCCTTCGCCGGCCGGTCCGCCCGGCGCCGCCTGGACGCCCTGGACGCCGGCGCCGTCCGGCACGCCTGGCACGCGGTCGTCACCAGCCTCGACGGCGTCGCCGCCTGGGCCGACTGACCCACCCGCCGGCCGGCGCCCGCCACGGGTACTGTGCGCGGATGCTCCGTGCGCCGCGCACCGCGGTCGCCGTCGGACTGGCCTCGGTCGGGATCGCGGTGGCTCCCGCGACATGCCGACCGGCGTGACCGTGCTCGCGGTCACCGTGATCGGCATCGGATGGACCCTGGCCGGGTTCGCCGGGCTGGCCGACCCCCGCAGCGAACGGTTCCTGACCTGGCGACCCGGCGTGCCGTGGTCGTCGTGGTCGTCGTGGACACCGCGACCGGCGGGCGAGATCGCGCCGGTCGACGGGTTCACCGTGCCGTAGCTCCCACTCGGCGCCGCGACGGAGGCCGAACCGCCGCGACCTACCGGCGCGGTGGCGGCGATCCCAGGTCGGGGTGTGCGGGCGGGGCGATGCCGAGCCGGGTCAGGGCCGCCGCCCGGACGTTCCAGGTCCACAGGCAGCCGCCCGTGCCGTCAGGCTTGGCCACCCGGTAGTGGTTGACGCGGACCTCGTCGTCGCGGAACGGGTCCCAGTCGATGCCCCAGCGCCGCAGTCAGGCGTCCCAGGCCCGGTGGAACACCCGCGCCGGAACGTCGCCGCGGATCGAGAACACCACCACCCAGTCCGGCTCATCCATGTGGCACAGGATAGTCGGCCTGGGTCCCTCTCTGGGTCTTTGGGCTCAGGTGTACCGGCATGCGCGCGGTTAGCGTCCAGGTGCCGTGCCGCCCGTACGAGCGGCGGAACTTCAATCCTGGAGACCTGATGAGATCGGGAACCGTGTCGCTGCGACGCCTGCCACGCTCGCGGCTGTTCATCCTGGCCGGCATCGTGGTCGCGCTCGCCGGGTTCCTCGGCTGGTTCGCGACCGGCCCGCTGAACCTGGCCAGCGCCGACGACCAGCCGCTGTCGCAGGGCAAGCCGGCGACGGCGTCGTCGCTGGAGGGGCAGGGCTACCCGGCGAAGGCCGCGGTCGACGGCGACCCGAAGACCCGGTGGTCCAGCGCGTTCAGCGACCCGCAGTGGATCCAGGTCGACCTGGGCGCGCCGGTCGCCGTGGGGCGGGTCGTGCTGCAGTGGGAGCGCGCGTACGCCACCGCGTTCGAGGTGCAGCTGTCGGTCGACGGGACGAACTGGCGCACGGCGTACACCACGACGAGCGGCACCGGCGGCACCCAGAGCCTGACCGTGAGCGGCCTCGGGCGCTACGTGCGGATGTACGGCACCAAACGGTCCACCGGCTACGGCTTCTCGCTGTGGGAGCTGCAGGTGTTCGGTTCGTCGTCCGGCCCGGCGACGGCCACCGTGAACCCGCCGGCCAGCCCGACCACCACCCAGCCGACCAGCGGTGGCGGCAGCAGCACCGGTACCGGCGGCGCCACCGGCGGCACCGGCGGCACCGGATGGGTCATGGCGCCGAACCCGGTCACGAACGTGAAGCCGTCGCACGAGGTGCCGCCGAACAAGGGCGGGTTCCACGAGTTCCAGGCGAACTGCTCGGTCAGCCGCTCGAACCTCGCCGACGACCCGATCGTCTTCCCGGGCCTGCCGGGGGCGTCGCACCTGCACACGTTCATGGGCAACACGACCACGAACGCGGCCACGACCGTCGAGTCGCTGACGAAGGGGCAGACGACCTGCAAGGCCAAGGGTGACCTGTCCGCGTACTGGATGCCGACCCTGCTCAACGGCGACACCCCGGTCAACCCGGTGGGCCTGCAGGTCATCTACTACAAGGCCGGGGTCACCGACTACCGCACGGTGCGGCCGTTCCCGAAGGGCCTGCGGTTCGTGGTCGGCAACGCCAAGAACACCGACGCGGACAAGTTCCTCGCCGCCACCGAGGAGGGCTTCGAGTGCGGCAACAGCTACAAGAACAAGAACATCCCGCTGACCTGTCCCTCCGACCGCAGCGTGCAGCTCAACATCCGGTACCAGGCGCCGAGCTGCTGGGACGGGCTGCACCTGGACTCGCCGGACCACCAGAGCCACATCGTGTACCCGGTGGACAGCCACACCGCGTCGGGCTGGGTCTGCCCCGACAGCCACCCGGTCGCGGTGCCGAAGCTGGAGTTCAAGATGGCGTGGCCGGTGAACGGTGACATGTCGAAGGTCCGGTTCACCAGCGGCGCCGGCCCGACGTTCCACTACGACTTCATCAACGCCTGGGACGAGCGGACCCTGGCCGCGATGATCGAGGGGTGCATCGTCGCGGCGCGGCAGTGCGACCCGCGGGGCCACGACGGCCGCGACGACCAGCAGCCCGCCCCGTACGTGCTGAACGAGCAGTACCTGCTGCCCTGACCCTCCACAGGGCCAGCGGTACCCGCGCCGCCCGACGCCGCCCGGTCACTCCGGGTAGCGCCGGGCGGCGCTGCTGTCGTACGGGCCGCGCGGTGACGTAGGGTCATCGAGGCCGCGGAGGCGGCCGCCGGCTAAGGCCACCGGAAGGACCGCCGAGGTGGCCACCGGGAAGGGCCCGCGGGGACAGACGAGGAGCGCCAGTGACCGACCGCAGCCTGTCCGGCCGGCGCGGTCAGTGGCTCGGTGTGGCGGTGGTGGCCGCCGGGATGGCCGCCGCGACGGTGCTCGTGCCGCCGCTGATCGCCCCCGAGCGGGACCCCGCACCGGCGGACCCGGCAGCGAGACCGACGGCGACACCGGCGGCGACACCGGCGGCCCCGGCGACGAGACAGGCCTCGATCGCGGTCGGCAGCGCGCCGGCGCCGTTCACGCCGGTCGTGATCGAGGCTGAGGACCCCGGCAACGAGCTCACCGGTGGGGCCGCCGTCACCGCCTGCGGCACCTGCCACGGCGGGCACCGGGTCCGCTACCTGTGCTTCACCTGCACGCTCGTGGTCCGCACGGTGCTGCCGGTCGCCGGGTCGCGCACGGTGACGGTCGGGTACGAGGTCGACGGCCCCCGCTCGGTGAAGGTGAGCGTCAACGGGGCGCCGGCCCGCACGTTCCAGGTGACCGGCCCGGACTGGACGGTGCCGAGGTCGTTCCAGTTCACCGCGGACCTGCCCGCCGGCCCGCTGCGGCTGACGTTCTTCAACGACGCCACCCCGGCGCCCGACATCGACGTCGTCACGATCAGCTGAGCCGCGATGCAGGTCCGTATCAAATTCCGCTTAAGGCTGTCGCGCCGGGCCCGCCGGCCAGTAGCGTTGCGCTCCGCAAGCAGTTCCAGGCGCGGGCGGGGTGGGCAGTGATGCGGTCGGGCGGGTCCGGGCCGTCGCCGGGCCGTGCGGTCGCGGCCGCGGCGCTGGCCCGTGCGGTGCTCATCGCCCGTGCGGCGGCGACGATGAGCGCGGCCGCCGCCGGGCTGCTGCTGGTCGAGGACCGGGCCCGGGTCGTCGCCGTGCTCGCCCTTGTCGCCGTCCTCACCGCCGGCCAGCTGGGTGCCCTCGCCCGGTGGCCGGGCCTGACCGGCCGGCCCGTGGTCGTGCTCGCCGCGGACTTCGCGTTGGTCCTGGCGGTCCTCGCGGTGAGCCGCGGCGGGATCGCCTACTTCTGCTACGCCGCCGGCGCCGGCGCGCTCGCCGGGGTCGTGCTCGGCCTGCGGGCGCTGCCGGTGTGGGTCACGCACGCCGCGGTGAGCTTCGCCGTGGCGGCCGAGGTGCTGCACCGCAGCGCCCCGCCGGCGGACATCGCGGCGTTCGTCGTCGCGTTGCCCATGGCCGGCGCCCTGGCGGGGCTCGGCGCGGTGGTCGCGACCACGGCCCTGGCCCGGCACCTGGAGCTGTCCACGAGCCTGCTGGTGGCCGCGCAGCGCTCCGCGGCCGCGTCGGAGCGGGCCCGGCTCGCCCGGGAGCTGCACGACTCGGTGAGCAAGACGCTGCGCGGGGTGTCGCTGGCGGCGCTGGCGCTGCCGTCGTCGCTGCGCCGGCAGCCGGCGCTGGCCGAGCACCTGGCCGGCACCGTCGCGGCCGGCGCGACCGCGGCCGCCCGGCAGGCCCGGGAGCTGCTGCAGGAGATGCGCCTCGACGTGCCGGACCGGGACCTCACCACCGGCGTCGCCGGGATCTGCGCGGCGTGGAGCGCGGCGTCCGGCATCCCGGTGCGCACCGAGCTGCACGACGTCGACCCTCCGATCGAGGTCGGGTACGAGATGACCCGGATCCTGCGGGAGGCCCTGGCGAACGTGGCGAGGCACGCGCACGCCCGGCAGGTCGTGGTGCGGCTGGCGCCGTCGCGGCGGGGCGTGGTGCTGGAGGTGACCGACGACGGGACCGGCTTCACGGTGCCGGACGACCTGTCGCGGCTGCAGTCGGCGAGCCACTTCGGCATCGTCGGCATGGCGGAGCGGGCCCGCATCGCCGGCGGCCGGCTGTACCTGGACTCGGCACCCGGCGCGGGCAGCACCGTCGCCGTGCACGTGCCACTGGAGGCCCCGGCCCACCCGCGCTTCGTAGGAGCACCGTGACCGGCACCGGCAGCCCCGACGGCGACGCCGCGGCCGGCGACGCCGGCGCGGTGATCGGCGTCCTCGTCGTCGACGACAACCCGATCGTGCGGGCGGCGATCCGCGGCATCCTCGACGGCGACGACCGGCTGCGGGTCCTCGCCGAGGCGGCCAACGGCCGGGAGGCCCTCGACGCGGCCCGGCGGCTGCGGCCCGAGGTCACCCTCCTCGACCACCGCATGCCGGTCGCCGACGGGCTGTCGGTGATCGGCACGCTCGCGCAGTACTCGACGGTGCTCGTGCTGACCAGCGACGACCATCCGGAGCTGATCCGCGCGATGCTGCACCACGGCGCCCGCGGCTACCTCGTGCACGGCGAGTTCGACCCGGTGGAGCTGCTGCGCGCGGTGCACGAGGTGGCGCGGGGCCGCGGCTGGCTGTCGCCGGTCGCCGCGTCGGTGGCCGCGTCCGTGGTGCGCGACCAGGTCGACCGGGAGCGGGTCGCGCACCGGCACGCCGAGCGCCGCCGCCTGGCCCGGTCCCGGTTCGGGCTCACCGACCGGGAGGAGGACGTCATGCACCTGCTGTGCCGGGGGCTGACGAACGCGCAGATCGCCCGGCAGCTGCTGCTGACGGAGAAGACGGTGAAGAACCACCTGAACCACGTGTTCGCGAAGCTGCACGTGCGCAGCCGCACCGAGGCCGTGGTGCGCTGGAGCGAGGCCGAGTAACCGCCGCCGGCACGGTGGCGTGGCAGCATCAGGCGGCATGTGGGTGCCCTCCGACGACGAGATCCGTGCGCTGCACGAGCGGCACGCGCCGAGCGAGGCGGTGTTCGACCTGGTGTGGACGCACTGCCGGATCGTATGGCGCATCGCCGAGCAGCTCCTGCCGCGGGCCGGCACACCGGTCGACGCGGCGCTGGTGCGGGCGGGCTGCCTGCTGCACGACATCGGCGTGTACCGGCTGTACGACGCGACCGGCACCCTCGACCACGCCGGCTACGTGCGGCACGGGCTGCTCGGGCACGAGCTGCTGCGCGAGGCGGGGCTGCCGGAGGTCGTGTGCCGGTTCTGCTCCTGCCACACCGGGGTCGGGATCACCCGCGACGACGTGGCCCGGCAGCGGCTGCCGATCCCGCCGGGCGACTACGTCGCGGTGAGCGAGGAGGAGCGGCTGGTCATGTACGCCGACAAGTTCCACAGCAAGAGCAGCCCGCCGCGGTTCGTGCCGGCCGGCGCGTACGAGCGGGCGGTGCGCCGGTTCGGCGACGACAAGGCGGAGCTCTTCGCCGCGATGGTGCGCCGGTACGGCGAGCCCGACCTCGCGGCCCTCGCCGCCGAGTACCGCCACCGCATCGGCTAGCCCCGGCCGGTCCGGCGCCGTCACAGGGTGTCGACGACGATGTCCAGCTCGTGGGGTTTGCGGGCGGTGACGGTGTACCCGGCGTCGCGGATCGCGCCGGCGAGCGCCGCCGGGGTCCTCGGCCGGGCTCCGGCGGTCAGCAGGGCCCGCACGAGGCGGCCCTTGGTGGCCTTGTTGAAGTGGCTGACGACCTTGCCGTCGTGCAGGACCCGGACGGTGACGGCGTTGCGCGGGGCCCACATCGGTGTGTACGCCGAGGAGCGCAGGTCCAGCACGAGCGTGTCGCCGGCGAGCGCGTCGAGGACCGGCGGCAGCGCGGCGCGCCAGTGCGCGGTGAGCGCGCCGGCGGTGGGCAGGCGCACGCCGATCGAGCAGCGGTAGGGCGGGACCCGGTCGGTGGGGCGCAGCACACCCCACAGGCCGGAGAAGATCAGCAGCTGCCGCCGGGCGCGGGCGAGGACGGGCCCGGCGAGGGCCGCGAGGCCGAGCGCGTCGTAGAGGACGCCGGTGTACAGCGCGGCGGCCGGCACCGCCGGGGCGGTGCGCAGGTCGGCGTTGCGCGCGGCCTCGCCGGCCAGGCCCGGGGTCAGCCCGAGGGTGGCCAGGGCGAGCGGCGGGTCGCCGGCGAGCTTCACCAGGTCGTCGATGACCGTGGTGCGGGCGCCGGTCAGCTCGGGCAGGCAGAGCCGGTCGAGGTCCAGGGGCGCGCCGCGGCGCGGGGCCGCGGCCTTGCCCTCGGACGGTGGCAGCAGGATCAGCACCGCCCGAGGGTACAAGCCGCGTCAGGCGTGCCGGCCGGACTGCACGAACGGCATGCCGTGGTGGTTCGTCTGCGCCAGGCGGCTGTTGAGGTTGCCCGCGTTGGCGATCTTGTCGTGGTACGCCTCGCGCCGCCGGGCGACGCACCCGGTCGGCTTGTCGCTGGCCGAGACGAGGTCCGGGTCGAGGTGCGTGTTGAGCCCGTCGCGCAGCAGCATGAGCGCCTCGGCGCGCAGCTGCGAGACCCGCGACTCGGTGACGCCGAGGTCGTGGGCGATCTCCATCATCGGCCGTTCCTGGAAGAAGTACCCCTTGACGACCTTGCCGAGCCGTTCGGGCAGCGCCTCGACGGCGTTGTGCAGGTAGCCGATCCGTTCCCGGTGCAGGATCAGGTCCTCGGGGCCGGCGGCCCGTTCCGGGACCATGTCCTCTGCGCTGCCGGCCGCGAACCCCTGCAGGGACAGCACGGCGGCCCGCTGCACGTCGTCGTCGATCGCCTGCAGCTCGTCGACGCTGACGCCGAGCGCCTCGGCCAGCTCGTGGTTGGTCGGGGTGCGTCCGAGCGCCGCGGTCAGCTCCTGTTGCATCGCGTCGGCCTGCCTGGCTCTGGCCCGCACCGAACGGCTCGCCCAGTCCAGCCCGCGCAGCTCGTCGAGGATGGCGCCGCGGATGCGGGTCGTGGCGAAGCTGCCGAACGGGATGCCCCGGCTCGGGTCGAACGCCTTCGCGGCGCCGGCCAGGGCCGCCATGCCTGCGGACACCAGGTCCTCGCGGCTGACATGGGCGGGCAGGCGTCCGAGCGTCTGGCGGACCAGATGCCCGACGAGTGGCAGGTGCTCGCGGATCAGGTCCTCGAGCTCGCGGCCTTCCAACTGGACCTTGAGCGTGGCACCCTCAAGGGTCGCTGTCATCGGTTCCCCCTCGTGTCTGTGGTGAACCCCGTGCAGGCGGTCCACCTGCTGACACGAAGAACTTTCGGCTACTAAGGGTGCTGTCGCCGTCACTTTCGGGTGCTGTTTGGTTGCGAGCCGGTGAGAGTGCTCAAGATTCGGCGTGTCGCACCTGTCCGCTCAGCGCGCCGACGCGTTCGAACACCGGTACAGTCGCCCGCGATGAATCTTGTGCCGCTCGCACCCCGCCTCCGCCGCGCCGCCCGCCAGCACTTCGGCTGGGACCAGTTGCGCGCAGGACAGCTGCCGCCGATGCGCGCCCTGCTCAAGCGGCGCGACGCCCTCGTGGTGTTACCCACCGGCGGTGGGAAGTCCGCGATCTACCAGGTTCCGGCGATGCTGCTGCCCGGACCCACTGTCGTCATCTCACCACTCCTCGCGTTGCAGCAGGACCAGATCGCCGGACTCAACCGCCGCCGCGACGGCCAGGCGGTCCGGATCAGCTCCGCCGAGACGCCGAACCAGCAGAAGGCCGCCCTGGAGGCGCTGCGCGCCGGCACCGCCAGGTTCCTGTTCATCACGCCCGAGCAGCTGGGCAACCCGGAGCGCCTCGCCGAGGTCCGCGGGCTGCGCCCGAGCCTGGTCGCCGTCGACGAGGCACACTGCGTCTCCGCATGGGGGTACGACTTCCGCCCCGACTACCTGCAGCTCGGCCACCTCATCCGCGAGCTCGGCGACGGCACCCGCCGCCCGGTGATCGTCGCGCTGACCGCGACCGCGTCCCCACCGGTGCGCGCCGACATCACCGAGTCCCTCGGGCTGCGCGACCCGTTCACCCACGTCGCCGGCCTCGACCGGGGCAACCTGGAGCTCGCCGCGGTGCACTGCACCAGCGACGAGCAGCGCTGGCAGCGGCTCCTCGCCCAGGTCCGACAGGAGCCCGCACCGGGCATCGTCTACGCGCCGACCCGCGCGATCGCCGAGCAGTACGCGGCCCGGCTCACCGAGCACGGCGTCGAGGCCGTCGCGTTCCACGCCGGGCTCGCCGCCGGTGAGCGCACCCGCCGGTACACCGACTTCATGGCCGACAAGATCCCGGTCATGGTCGCGACCAGCGCCTTCGGCATGGGCGTCGACAAGCCCAACATCCGCTGGGTGCACCACGTGGCGCTGCCCGACTCCCCCGACAGCTACCTGCAGGAGATCGGCCGGGCCGGCCGCGACGGCGCCCCCGCCCGCACCGTGCTGTTCTTCCGCCCCGAGGACGTGTCGCTGCAACGGTTCTTCGCCGCCGGCGCCCCCGACGGCAAGGAGCTCACGCAGCTGGCCGCCGCGCTGCGCGAGGGCCCGGTGAGCCGCACCGCCCTCGCCACCCGCAGCGGCCTGCCGCCGCGGAAGGTCACGTCGCTGCTGAGCCTGCTCGAGCAGGTCGGCGCCGTCGAGGTGCAGTCCGGCAACAAGCTCAGCACCGCCCGCTACGCGCCGTCCCCGGCGGACGCGTCCCGGCTCGCCCTCGCCCAGTTCGAGCGGCACCAGACGCTGCGGCGCTCCCGGATCGACATGATGCGCCAGTACGCCGAAAGCGCCGGCTGCCGGGGCAACGCGCTGCTCGCCTACTTCGGCGAGCAGGCCGTGCGGGCGTGCGGGCACTGCGACAACTGCGCCGCCGGCACCGTCGTCGTCGACCCGGTCGTGCCGAAGGTCCCCTGGTACCGGCGGCTGCCGCTGCTGCGCCGCCCCGTCACGACCGCGGTGGACGCCGGCGAGATCCCCGTCGCCGCCGACGCGGCCCGGCCGTTCCCGGTCTCCAGCGAGGTCCGGCACACCGCGTGGGGCACCGGCACCGTCATGGCGTACGAGCAGGACCGGGTCGTGGTCCTGTTCGAGGAGGTCGGGTACAAGACGCTGTCGGTGCCGATCGTGCAGAAGTCGAAGCTGCTGGAGCCCGTGTGACCCAGGCGCACCACCGCCGCTCGCCGTAGGCTGCTGGCATGAGCGAGCTCCCCGTCGACCAGCGCGAGTACAACCGCAAGCTGATCGCCGAGTTCCGCGGCAACGGCCGGCGGCTCGAGGACCGGCCGTTGCTGCTGCTCACCACCACGGGCCGCAGGACCGGCCGGCCGCACACCGCGCCGATGATGTACATCCGCGTCGACGGCAGGATGTACGTCATCGCCTCCAACGCGGGCGCCGTCCGCGACCCCGACTGGTACCGCAACCTGGTCGCCGAGCCGGCCGTCACCGTCGAGGCGGAAGGCGAGGAGTACCGCGCCACGGCCCGCCCCGTCGCCGGCGAGGACCGGCCCGTGCTGTGGACCCGGATCGTGGAGCGGTACCCCTTCTTCACCGACCACCAGAACGACGTCGAGCGCAGGATCCCCGTGGTCGAGCTGATCCGCTAGACGGGGCTGATCACCTTGTCCGGTTCGACGTAGTCGCGGCTGGTGCCCTCCAGGTCGCCGGCGTCCCGCGCCCACCAGGTGCCGTCGCGGTACTGCTCGGGCAGCTCGTCCTCCCACGGGTCCAGCTGGAGCCCTTCGATCGCGTCGAACCACGCGTCACGCCGCGACGCCGGCAGGCGCCCGCCGCACCACGGGCAGTACCCGATCACGACCACGGACGTGCCGCCGTCGCGGACCGGCAGCCCGTACTCGTCGAACTTCGCGTCGTACACGACGACCACGTCCGGGTCGTCCTCGCCGGCCTCCGACTCGGACCGGGCCAGTTGCGCACGCATACCGTCGCAGCAGTGTTTCCGCACGGCACGCAGTATGCCGGGCGGGGCCGACCGGCGCACCTGTCAGGTGTCCGGCTCTGGGACAACTGTCGTTTCGGGGATAGTCCAGGCCCCTGAGCACGGTATACGCTCCCGCCACGGCAGTTGAACGGCTGGCACGTTTGCGTGATTCGACGCCATCACGGCGCTCGTAGTGTCAACACCAGCGCCAGAAACACCACCTGAATCGCAAACTCCACACCCCCGCAATACCGAGAGGACTTCACCATGAGCGAGTACGACGGCGGCATGGACTACGGTCACGTCGAGGCCGGCCAGGAGCACGAGTCGCTGGACCAGCTGCACCAGGTCAACGCCAGCGAGTCCGACTACAACAACCAGTTCAACGTCTACGAGCAGGACCACGCCGCGGCCGAGTCCACCTCGTTCGACCAGGGCCGCCACGTCGAGTTCACCGGCGCGGACGGCTCGCACTACGAGGAGTCGAACTTCACGTCGTACGACCACTCGGCCGCCGAGTCGGACCACATCTTCGCCGCCGAGGGCAGCGAGTCCTCGCACCAGGCCGAGTTCTCGCAGCTCGACGCCCTGCGGGCGCAGCTGAACTCCGCCTTCTCCGAGGCCACCGTCATCGACACCGACACCCCGCCGTCGATCGCCGCCGGCTGATCTCCGCATCTGCCACACATGCACCCGGCGCGCCGGTCCGTGGGTATTCTTGCCACGGCCCGGCGCGCCGCGCTTTTCGAGCCACCGCCCGCCCGGGGTCCCGCAGCACGCGGATGCTGGCGGCGACCGTCTCCCGCAGCGGCGAGATCGCGAACCGCACCCGCGCGACCCCGCCGGCGGACAGTCCGATGGCGACCATGCAGTCCAGGCTGAAACGTTGGAGCGGCACCGCGGCCGCCGGGAAGATGGTGGGCATGACCGGCGCTGCCCTGTTCCGCTCCCTGCACGACCCCGCCGACCCGCTCGTCCTCGTCAACGCGTGGGACGCCGCCTCCGCGCGGATCGTCGCCGCCGCCGGGGCCCGGGCGGTCGCCACCACCTCCGCCGGGGTGGCGTGGACGCTCGGCGTGCCCGACGGTGACGCGTTGAGCCGGGAGGCGATGCTCGCGCACCTGGCGCGGGTCGTCGCCGCGGTGGACGTGCCGGTGACCGCGGACGTCGAGTCGGGGTTCGGCGCGCCGCCGGACGACGTCGCCGACACGCTGCGCGGGGTCGCCGCGGCCGGTGCCGTCGGCGTCAACCTCGAGGACTCGGTCCGCGGGGCCGCCCCCGGCCTGCGCCCGGTCGCCGACCAGGTGGCCAGGCTCGCCGCCGCCCGCGCCGCCGCGCCCGAGGTCTACATCAACGCGCGGATCGACACGTACCTGCGCGGCGCAAAGGATTTCGACGGTACGGTGGCGCGGGCGCTCGCCTACCTGGACGCCGGCGCGAGCGGGATCTTCGTGCCCGGCGTGGTGGACGCGGACACCGTCGGCGCGCTGGCCGCGGCGATCCCGGCGCCGCTGAACATCCTCGTCGGGCCGGGCGCGCCGCCGGTCGCCGAGCTCGGCAAGCTGGGCGTGGCCCGGGTCAGTCTCGGCTCGTGGGTGGCGGAGGCGGCGTACGGGGTCGCCCGTCGCGCCGCGCAGGAGGCGTTCGG
The DNA here is from genome assembly GCF_040654515.1 of Dactylosporangium sp. NPDC050688. NCBI lineage: Bacteria > Bacillati > Actinomycetota > Actinomycetes > Micromonosporales > Micromonosporaceae > Dactylosporangium > Dactylosporangium sp. NPDC050688. The sequence continues at coordinate 160,859 of NZ_JBFAIC010000014.1, read as the reverse complement.
CGCGGGCACGTACACGAGCCTCGCCGGCGCCATCGAGTACGGCGACCTGCAGGCGCTGATGTCGCCCTGACCCGGGCACCGCCCGCCCTCCCGCAGCGCCGCCGCGGGGCCACCGTAGCGCCGCCGGCGGGGTTACCGCAGCAGCCGCAGCGCGGTCCTGATCGGCAGCCGTTCGACGGTGCGTTCGAACGACGTCTCCCCCAGGCAGAACCGCTCGAACATGCGCCACCCCGGCGGGGTCCGCAGCATCGCATGGAACAGCCCGGGCCGCCGGCTGAACGTGTCCAGCAGCCGCCGCCCCGCCGTCATCGCCGGCACGAGGGTCCGCTCGACGGCGGTGACGTACCCATCCAGGTCGCCGGTCGCGGCGGCCGCGCCGGCGAGGGCGCCCGAGCGCACCGCGAAGCTGATCCCCTCCCGGGTCCACGGCTCCAGCAGGCCCGCCGCGTCGCCGGCGACCAGGACCCGGCCGGTGCGCAGCGGCGACGCGGGGGTCCGGCAGCGGGTCAGGTGGCCTGAGTCGTGCACGGGTTCGATGCCGTCCAGGCCGAGGCGGGTGACGAAGTCGCGCAGGTACCGTTTCGTCCGCTCGCCCTGCCCGCGGGCCGCGATCACGCCGACGGTGAGCACGTCGTCCTTCGGGAACACCCACGCGTACGAGCCGGGCAGCGGACCCCAGTCGATGAGCACCCGCCCCTTCCACCGCGCCGCCACGCCGGCCGGCACCGGCAGCTCGACCTCCAGGCCGAGGTCGACCTGGCCGTACTCGACGCCGGCGTGCCGGGCAGTGATCCCGGACGAGCCGTCGGCGCCGATCACGGTCGTGCCGGTGACCGCCGAGCCGTCGGCGAGCCGGACGGTGACGGCGCCGGCGGACTGTTCCAGTGCCCGTACCGTCGCCGACTGCCGCACGACCGCGCCGGCCTTCTCCGCGGCGAGGCGCAACGCGTCGTCGAACTGCGGCCTGCGCACCATCTGCAGCAGCGGCCCGCGGCGGGCGGACCGGCTGAACGGGCGGCGGCCGTCGTGTGTGAAGTCGGCCCGCACGATGTGGTCGTCGGCCGGGATCTCGATGCGGTCGGTGACCTCCCGCACGGTGAAACCGATCAGTCCGCCGCCGCAGGTCTTGTACCGCGGGTGCACCGCCTTCTCCAGCACGAGCGTCCTCGCCCCGCCGGTCGCCGCCGCGTGCGCCGCGGACAGCCCGGAGGGCCCGCCGCCGACGACCACGACGTCCCAGTCCGGCCGACCCGCGTCGCCGCTCCCGTTCGCATCCACCCGAGCAGCGTAGAGGTCCGCTCTCACAGGTGAGATTGGCCTCGTGTGATGCAGACGTCATCCGAATGAGTGACCGATCTGTTTCACTGGCGGAATGTCGGCGATCGACCATCTCATCCATGCCAATGAGCAGTACACCACCACGTTTCCCGGGCCCCGCCCGTTGCGGCCCAAGCTGCGGCTGGCCGTCATCGCGTGCATGGACTCCCGCCTGGACCTGTTCGGCGCGCTGGGCCTCGAAATCGGCGACGCGCACCTGATCCGTAACGCCGGCGGCCTGCCGACGGAGGAGGTGCTGCGCTCCCTGGCGATCAGCCAGCGGCTGCTCGGCACCCGTGAGGTCGTGCTGATCCACCACACCGAGTGCGGCATGCAGGGCTTCGAAGACGACAAGTTCCGCGCGACGCTCACCGCCGAGACGGGCCGGGCGCCGAGCTGGGACGTGCCCGGCTTCAGCGACCTGCACGACACGATGCGCGCCTCCATCGAGGCGGTCCATGCGTGCGAGTGGCTCCCGCACCGCGAGGACGTGCGCGGGTTCATCTTCGACGTGGCCACCGCAAAGATCGAAGAGGTGCGCTGAGCGCGGTGCGCTCCTTCGTCGTGACGGGCGGCGGCCGCGGCGTCGGCCGTGCCGTCGTCATGCGGCTGCTGCGCGACGACGACACCGCCGTCGTCGTGCTCGAACGCGACCCGTCGGCGCTGGCGTGGCTCCCGTCGGCCGGGGCGCGTCTCGTGGGGCTCAGCGGCGACGCCGCTGACGGTCTCGTCACCGATCATGCGGCCGACCTCGCCGAGGCCCGGGGCCCGCTCGCCGGCTGGGTCAACAACGCCGCCGTGTTCCGCGACGCGTGGATCGACACGGTACCGCCCTCCGAGGTCCTCGCACACATCGTGGCGAACCTGGCACCGGCCGTGGCCGGCAGCGCCACCGCCGTGCGCCGCTTCCGCGCGGCGGGCCACGGCGGCGCCATCGTCAACGTCTCCTCGCACCAGGCGCAACGCCCGGTGCGGGGGGCGCTGCCGTACACGACGGCGAAGGCCGCCATCGAGGGCCTCACCCGCGCCCTCGCCGTCGACCACGGCCTGCACGGCATCCGCGTCAACGCCGTCGCCCTCGGCTCGATCGGCACCGAACGTTCGGACGCGTACCTCGCCGCCCGCCCACCGGACGAAGCCGCCCACATTCTGGACGAGCTCGCCGTCCTGCACCCGCTCGGCCGGCCCGGCGACGCCACCGAGGTCGCCGAGGCGGTCGCGTTCCTGCTCTCCCCGGCGTCGTCCTTCATCTCCGGCGCCGTCCTGCCGGTCGACGGCGGCCGCGCCGCGAGGGGCGCCGACCCGGAGGCCCGCTGAGGACCTTTTCCCTGTTCACCGGCCCGCTCCCGCGGCCGGTCCCGGCGGCGCCTCCATCCGCTGATCGCCGGTTCCGCCGGGTTTCCGTGCGTTGAGGGCAAACTGCGGGGGTTCCCGCGAGGGGTGACGGACCGCCACAAACGCCGACGATGCTGCACGATCGATCCCATGCGATACGGGGGACGGCTGAACCGCATCGAGTTCACCGCGCTGATCGACCAGCGGGCGAACCGGATCCGTGCGAGTGCCGCCGCGCTGCCGTTGTACGGGATGGCCGGCTGGTCCGGTCCGTGCCGCATCGGCGGCTGGGCCTGGGACGACGACCGGCTCGTGCACGCCGGCCTCACCTACGGCGACCCGGCGGCCGGCGGCGGCTGGGTCGAGGTCGTCACCACCGCCGGCCCTCCGCTGCCGCTGCTCATCGACATGCGGGTCGCCGCCGTCATGCCGCAGCCGCCGGAGGACCGCAAGACCTACGAACGCAACCTCCGCGCCGCCTCCACCCCCGCCCCCCACCGGGTCGGCATCACGGTCGACGGCGTCCCGAAACCCTTCCAGCGCTGGCCCGACCAGCAGGTCACGCCGGCGCAGAAGGGCTGGCTGGCCGCCCTCGACGAGGTGCCCGGCCTGCTGCTGCGCGTGTCGGAGCTGGCACCGGCCGACATCAAGCTGGCGAGGGTCGGCGACCTGGAGCCCCACCTGGCGGGCACGAGGACCCAGCTCCTCGCCGGCTACGACGAGGACCCGGACGCCTGACCCGGCACCGGCCGCCGCTATCCGCCGGGGGCGACGCCATCCGCCGGGGCGACGCCCTGGGTCAGCACGGCGGACGCGCTCACCCCCGTCAGTACCGCGACGCCAGCGCCTGCGCGAAGTTGACCCGTTGCAGCGCCTCGGCCGCGTGCTGCGGCGAGTACACGACCTCCCGCGCCATGTAGTGGTACTGCCCCGCCTGCACCGACACGATCAGCGGCCCCGACATGGTGTGCGTCTTCGCGGTCAGGAACAGCAGCCCGAACAGCAGGAGCAGGCTCAGCCCGCACGTGAACGGCGCCAGGATCACGGCAAGGATCGCGCTCGTCACACCCAGCCCGATCCCCCAGCCGGCCGTCGTCGCCATCGGCACCGGCTGCGAGATCACCATCCACCGGCTCCCATGGATCGGCCACACCCCGACCGGGGTGTAGATGGCGCGGCCGTCGACCCGCACGTCACCGATCTGCACGTCAGGCCCGTTGTACGCAGGCAGCTCACCGCCACCACCGCTGTAAGGCATGGGCAACGTCACGTGAGCATTGTGACGCCTCCCCACCGCGCGCGGGAGCCCCTCACCCGACCGCTGCTCCTCGTCCGGACAGCTGGCCGCGGTAACCGGGCCAGGCAGGCCCAGCCGGCTTGTCTCCCGCGCGAGGCCAGCGGGCATGTCTCCCGCGCCGGCGGGGGCGGCGAGCTTGCGGGTGATCGAATACCCGGCGGTGTGCACGGTGCGCTCCTCACCCCGGCGGAGGAGCCGGCACGGTCACCGACTCCTCCGGCGCTCCCGGACGGCCGCTCAGGCGAGACGGCGCCCGGTCGCGAGACTGCGGCCGGTTACGCGAGACCGGCAGCGCCGATCAGGCGTAGGCGGCGGCCAGCCACTCCGACCAGGTCCGCTCCGCGGCCTCCTGCTCGACGTCGGCGAACACGTGGTGACTGGTGAAGATCATGCCGCCGCCACCGACGAACCGCAGCAGCGCGTCGTCGGTGCGCACGCCCAGGAAGCCGGGCTCTGCCAGCACGTCGACGACGCCGGTGACGTCCTCGCCGTCGAACGTGAACTGCGCCTTGTCGCCCTCGCTGACCGGGCCGGTCAGGCCGACGGCGGTGAGGATGCGGGCCCACGCCTGCTCCTGGTCGGACTGCTGCGGCCCGAACGCGGTCACCGGCACCGCGGTGCGTCCCGGGAAGTGCACCAGATACTGCTGGAGGGTGCGCAGGTAGAGCGGGTTGCCCTTGCGCAGCGCGTCATACTGCTCCTCCCAGTCGCCGGTCAGGATGCCGCTGTGCACCAGGCGCAGGGCGGTGCTGCCGCCGTCACGGCCTTCGACCAGATACTCGAACGCCATGAACGCGCCGCTGTCGTCGGGGTCGCCGCGGTAGGCGAAGTGGTGCGGCGGCTCCCAGGCGGTGACCGTCGACTCGGCGGTGTAGCCGGGCATGGTCAGGGAGCCACGGCCGCCGACCCCGGGCTCGACCTCGCTCCTGCCCATGAACCAGGAGTCGATGCCGGGGCCGGTGGCGATGGCGTCCCAGACCTGCTCGGGCGTGGCGGCGATGTCGATGTCGTGGGTGAGCTCGAACTCGTGCGACATGTCAGGACTCCTTGGTCTCGGGCCGGTGCTGGTGCTGGATCTGGACGTCGATGTCGGCGTCGACGGCCGCCGCGTCCACCCGGTGCGTGGCGTCGGGACGCAGGCTCGGGTGGACCGCGACGATGACGCGGTGGTCGCGGCCGCCTTCGGCCTGCTCGTCGTGGTAGCGACTGACGAGCCCGGCGACGGCCGCGGTCAGCTCCTGGACGAACGCGGCCCGGTCCGCCGCGGAGGCGAACCGCACCGTGCCGTCGAGCGCGAACGTGGCGACCGGCTTGCCCGCCCGGGCGGCGCCGGTGATGAGCGCGCCGACCTCCTTGACGAGGCGGGCGGCGACCGCGAGCAGCCACCGCGCGGACAGCTTGTCGGGCGACCGGTCGGGGTCGGGTGCGACAGGGGCGAGCGCGGCCGGCGAGATCACGAACGACGCCGCGGTGGCCCGCAGCACGCGCTCGGTGACGTTGCCTTTGCGCCGCTCCTCGACCAGCTCGACGAGACCGTGCGCCTCGAGGGTCTTCAGGTGGTAATTCACCTTCTGGCGGGGCAGGCCGAGGAGCGCCGCGAGGCTGGTCGCCGAGTGCGGCTCCGCCAGCAGCGCCAGCAGCCGCGCCCGGATCGGGTCCAGCGCCACCTCTGCGGCGCCTGACTCCTCGATGACTCCGACTTCCAACATGCAGACACCGTAACGGCCGACAACTTCTCCTGTCAAGACAAGAAAAATTGTCGGCCCGTAGGCGCACATGCGTCGAGCCGGAAGACCTGGGCGGGTAGGTCTTCCGGCTCGACTGTTCCTGAGCAAGGTCGCGCCCCCTGAAGCGGGGTGAGAGAGCGCTCTCTCAAGAGACCACGAGTGTTACGCCGCGGTTGCCGTGCCGTCAAGACACACTTCTATCGCGACGTAAAAAATCCACAAATATCGCATCCGCAAGGCACCCCGGGCGCCCCACCGACCTTGACTCCGGTACGGGCCCCCACTTTAATGACGACATTATTTAAGTCTCGATAGAAACTGGTCGCGGCAACACACCCGTTCGGCTGGGACCAGCACCACCCCGACCTGTCGAGCGCGCGACCGTCACACCGCAGCCCCGACCCCTGCGGTCGCTTCGGCACGCCGGTCGGCACCCACCGAAAGGGCAGACACCGTGTCGGGACGACACAGGATCGCGGCGTCACTCATGGCGGCCGCCCTGCTGACCGGCTCGCTCGCGGCGTGCGGCGAGCCCGTGGCGGACGCCAAGACCCTGACGTACTGGGCGAGCAACCAGGGCAGCAGTCTCGAGTTCGACAAGCAGACCCTCGCGCCGGTCCTCGAGCGCTTCGAGCAGAAGACCGGCATCCACGTCAAGGTCGAGGTCGTGCCGTGGTCGGACCTGCTCAACCGGCTCCTCGCCGCCGCCACGTCCGGGCGCGGCCCCGACGTGGTCAACATCGGCAACACCTGGTCGGCGTCGCTGCAGGCGACCAACGCGCTCATCGCGTTCGACCCGCAGGCGTTCGAGCGCATCGGCGGCCGGGACCGGTTCGTGCCGGCCGCGCTCGCCGCGGCGGGCGCCCCGGGCAAGGCCCCGGCGGCCGTGCCGCTGTACTCGCTGTCGTACGCGCTCTACTACAACAAGCAGATGTTCGCCGACGCGGGCATCAGCAGGCCCCCGGCGACCTGGGAGGAGCTCGTCGAGGTCGGCAAGCGCCTCACCAACGGCAAGCAGTGGGGACTGGCGATCGAGGGCGCGAACCCGTCGGAGAACGCCCACCACGCGTTCACGTTCAGCCAGCAGTACGGCGGTGCGTGGTTCGACGCCGGCGGCAAGCCGACGTTCGACACCGACCAGAACGTCAAGGCGGTCAAGCGGTACATCGACCTCATGGCGGTCGACAAGATCGTCAACCCGAGCAACGCCGAGTACGCCAAGAACGAGTCGCTGTCGGACTTCGCCAACCGCAAGGCGGCGATGCTGCTGTGGCAGGCGGCCGGGTCGGCGTTCCAGGCACAGGGCATGAGCCCCGAGGAGTACGGCATCGCCCAGGTGCCGTTCCCGGCGAACCCGCCGCCGGGCGGCAAGCGGGTCAACAGCATGGTCGCCGGGATCAACATCGCCGTCTTCCGGCACAGCAGGAACCTGGAGGGGGCGATGGAGTTCGTGAAGTTCATGACCAGCGACGCCGAGCAGGTCGCCCTCAACAAGGTGTACGGCTCGCTGCCGTCGGTGAAGGCCGCCCTGACCGACCCGGCGTTCCAGGCGCCGGAGCAGAAGATCCTCGCCGAGGTGCTCGGCTCCACCGCCGCGCCGCTGCCGCAGGTCACCACCGAGAGCCAGTTCGAGACCCTGGTCGGCGCGGTGATGAAGGAGCAGTTCGCCAACGCGGCGAACAACAAGCCGATCACCGAGGCCGCCATCCGGGCGAAGCTGCGGGCCGTCGAGCAACGGATGAAGGGATGAACGCCCCCCGTCCCGGACGGGGGCACACGCCCGTGCCGGCGGCCGCGCGCCCGCGCGGGTCCGCCACGGTGCCGGCGCGCCGCCCGACGCACGCCGCGCCCGACGTGCGCCAGCACCACGCCCGGGCCGTCGGCGCACCGCCCCCGCGCCGCCTCAGCGAGGGGCAGCGCCGCCGCCGGCGGCTGTGGCGCACGAAGTACCTGCCGTACCTGCTGGTCGCGCCGGCGGTCGTGCTGGAGGTCGCGATCCACGTCGTGCCGATGCTCACCGGCGTGTGGATGAGCCTGCTGGAGCTGACCCAGTTCCACATCCAGGACTGGTCGACGGCGCCGTTCGTCGGGCTGGACAACTACGGCGCGACCGTCGACTTCAGCAGCGAGACCGGTCGGGCCCTGGCGAAGTCGTTCGGCATCACCGTGCTGTACACGTCGCTGTCGGTGTTCGTGTCGTGGCTGTTCGGCCTGTCCGCGGCGGTGTTCCTGCAACGGCCGTTCCGGGGCCGGGCCCTGCTGCGCACGCTGTTCCTGACCCCCTACGCGCTGCCGGTGTACGCCGCCGTCATCACCTGGGGGTTCCTGTTCCAGCGGGACACGGGCCTGGTCAACCACGTCCTGGTCGACCAGCTCGGCCTGGTCGACGGGGAGCGGCCGTTCTGGCTCATCGGCGAGAACAGCTTCTGGGCGCTGCTGGTGGTCTCGGTGTGGCGGACCTGGCCGTTCGCGCTGCTGTGCATCACCGCGGGGCTGCAGAACGTGCCGGCGGAGATGTACGAGGCGGCCGCGATCGACGGCGCCGGCTTCTGGCGGCGGCTGAGCTCGGTGACGCTGCCGTCGCTGCGCCCGATCAACCAGGTGCTGCTGCTGGTGCTGTTCCTGTGGACGTTCAACGACTTCAACACCCCGTACGTGCTGTTCGGCGGGTCCGCCCCACCGGAGGCGGACCTCATCTCGATCCACATCTACAACAGCTCGTTCAGCACCTGGGACTTCGGCATGGGCTCGGCGATGTCCGTGGTCCTGCTGCTGTTCCTGCTGCTGGTGACGGCCGTGTACCTGATCGTCACGAACCGCAGGAGGATCCATGCGTGAGGGCAGGGGCGAGCGGATCGCCCGCTGGATCGTGCTGAGCTTCCTCGCGCTGTTCGTGCTCACGCCGCTGTTCGTGATGGTGAGCTCGGCGTTGAAGCCGCTGCAGGACGTGCAGGACTCCTTCACGTGGCTGCCCTCGACGCTGACCTTCCAGGCGTTCGTGGACATGTGGAGCACCGTCCCGCTCGGCAACTACCTGCGCAACAGCGTGGTCGTGGCGTCGGTCGCGGCGGTGTTCTCCGTGTCGATCGCGGTGTTCGCCGCGTTCGCGATCAGCCGGTACCGCTTCCGCGGGCGGGGCGTGTTCTCGGTGGCGGTGCTGTCGACGCAGATGTTCCCCGGCATCCTGTTCCTGCTGCCGCTGTTCCTGATCTACGTGAACCTCGGCACGGCGACCGGGCTCGAGCTGTACCAGACGCGCCTCGGGCTGGTCATCACGTACCTGACGTTCTCGCTGCCGTTCTCGATCTGGATGCTGGTCGGCTACTTCGACTCGATCCCGCGGGGACTGGACGAGGCGGCGCAGGTCGACGGCGCCGGCGCGATGCGCACACTGTTCAAGGTCATCCTGCCCACGGCGGTGCCCGGCATCGTCGCGGTCACCGTGTACGCGTTCATGACCGCGTGGGGTGAGGTGCTGTTCGCGTCGATCATGACCGACCAGGACAGCCGCACCCTCGCGGTCGGCCTGCAGGCCTACTCCACGCAGTTCCAGGTGTACTGGAACCAGGTGATGGCCGCGTCCCTGGTCGTCAGCGTCCCGGTCGTGGCCGGGTTCCTGGCGCTGCAGCGGTACTTCGTCGCCGGCCTGACGGCCGGCGCGGTCAAATGAACCCGCCCCCGAGAACCCGTCCTCAAGCAAGCACGCAGAGGAGAACCGTCCCGTGCTGGATCTGTCCAACCTCCCACCGAACTTCATCTGGGGGTCCGCGACCGCGGCGTACCAGATCGAGGGCGCCGTCACGGAAGACGGCCGTGGACCGTCCATCTGGGACACCTTCAGTCACCTACCGGGGATGGTCGACAACGGTGACACCGGCGACGTGGCCTGCGACCACTACCACCGCTGGCCGGAGGACGTGGCGCTGATGCGCCGGCTCAACCTGGAGGCGTACCGCTTCTCGGTGGCATGGCCGCGGGTGATGCCCGCCGGCACGGGCCCGGTCAACGCGGCCGGCCTGGACTTCTACGACCGGCTCGTCGACGGGCTGCTCGCGGCGGGCATCCGGCCGTTCGCGACGCTGTACCACTGGGACCTGCCGCAGGCGCTGCAGGACGCGGGCGGCTGGCCGCACCGGGCGACGGCGGAGGCGTTCGCGGACTACGCGGCGGTCGTCGCCGGCCGGCTCGGCGACCGGGTCGCGGACTGGAACACCGTCAACGAGCCGCTGTGCGTGTGCTGGATCGGCCACCTCGAGGGCCGCATGGCGCCCGGCGAGCGCGACCTCACCCGCGCCGTGCACGCCTCGCACCACGTGCTGCTCGGCCACGGCCTGGTGAACCAGGCGATCCGCGCCGCCGCGCAGCTGCCGCCGGCGGTCGGGATCGTGCTCAACCTGAGCCCGACGGAGCCCGGCACCGACCGGCCACAGGACGTGGCCGCGGCCCGGCGCGCCGACGGGCACATCAACCGCTGGTGGCTGGATCCCCTGTACGGGCGCGGCTACCCGGCCGACATGCTCGACACGTACCAGGTGGACCTGCCGGTCCGCGACGGCGACCTGGAGCTGATCGCGGCGCCGACGGAGTTCCTCGGCATCAACTACTACTTCCGGCAGGTGATCGTCGAGGACCCCGGCGGGCACGCGCCGTTCATCAGGCAGATCCCGGTGCCGGGGTCCGTCGAGACCGCGATGCCGTGGGAGGTGTACGCGAAGGGCCTGGAGGACATCCTGGTGTCGGTCACGCAGGAGTACGGGCCGCGCAGCATCCTGGTGACCGAGAACGGCTCGGCGTGGGCCGACACGGTCGAGCCGAACGGTGAGATCCAGGACAAGGAGCGCGTCGACTACCTGGAGCAGCACCTGGAGGCGGTGCGCGACGCGATCGTGCGCGGCGCCCCCGTCGACGGCTACTTCGCCTGGTCACTGCTGGACAACTTCGAGTGGTCCTACGGCTACGACAAGCGCTTCGGCCTGGTCCGGGTCGACTACGACACGCAGCAGCGCACGATCAAGGCCAGCGGCCACCGGTACGCGGAGCTGATCCGGGCCCATCGCGCCGCTCACCCGGTGACCCACGACGCTGTGATCTAGGGTCGAGGATGGTGCCGCCGGGTATGCACCCCCGGCGGCACCACAGGACCTGCCACCGAGGAGACGTGATCATGAGCTCTGACACCGCGAGCTGGGACCCGGCGCCGGACGACGAGGGTCAGCTGTCCGCCGAGGACACCCTGTCCGACCGGGGCCTCGCCGACGCGCTCGACGAGGGCTACTCGCCGCCGGAGAAGCCCCTGGGGCTCAACGCGTTCGGCGTCACCCAGGCCGAGGCGCAGCGCGGCGACTCCTGGGAGCGGCGGCTGCGGCAGGAGGAGCCGGACCCGGCGGCCCGCCTCGACCTCGACGACTACGGCACGACCACCGAGTCCGGCGAGTTCTTCGACGCCGAGGAGGTCGGCGACCGCCGGGCGGGCCGGCTCGTCGCCCCCGACGAGGGCTGGGGCGAGGACCGGGAGAAGGACGAGATCGGCTCCGACGTCGGCATCGACGGCGGCGCCGCGTCAGCCGAGGAGGCCGCCATGCACATCATCGACCCCAACGGGGACTGAACCCGCCGGGCGTGACGGGCGGTGACAGCCTGATAGCCGAGGGCGAGCACCGCCACGACCGCCGACCACAGCACGTACCACCCAGTGAGGGCGAGCAGTCCGGTCACGCACAGCAACGCCACCGTCGCGGTGCGCCGCGGCCAGCTGCGGGGCGGCAGGAGCCGGACGGCGGCGGCGGTGCCCAGCACGTACACCACGACGAACGACCCCGTCGTGGCCAGCAGCAGCGGCCGCGCCCCCACGCCGAGCGGCCCGGCGACGGCCAGGCAGGTCCCGGCCAGCCCGGAGACCACCGCGAGGGACCGCCGCGGCACCTGCCCGGCGCCGGCCCCCTTCGCCAGCCACGCCGGCATCGCGCCGTCGCGGCCCAGGGCGGCGCCGAGCTTGGCCGCGCCGGCGAAGTAGGCGTTCATCGCGCCGGCGGTGAGCAGCAGCGCCACGACCGCGGTGAGGATCTTCACGTCGCGGCCGAGGCCGATGGTGAGCAGCTCGGCGAGCGGCGCCTCCACCGTGCCGGCGGCGGGACCGAGGACGAGCTGGCTGGTGGCGGCGACGAGCAGGTACAGCACGCCCACCACGACGACCGCGATCCAGGTGGCGCGGGGCACGTCGCGGCGCGGGTCGCGGTAGTCGGCGGCCAGTGAGGTGAGCGCCTCCCAGCCGGCGAACCCCCACACCAGCACCGCCATCGCGGGCCCGATCGCGAGCCAGCCGTGCGGGGCGAACGGCCGCAGGTTCGCCAGGCTCGCGTGCGGCAGCGCGGTGAGCGTCGCCACGAGCAGCAGCCCGGCCAGGACGGCGGCCAGGCCGAGCTGCACCTTGCCGGACAGCCGCACCCCGCCGAAGTTCATCGCGGCGACCAGCACGACGAGGGCGCCGGCGGTCAGCATCGTGGTGCGGTGGCCACCGCCGACCGCGGCCGTGACGTAGGCGCCACCGAACGTGGCGGCGGGCAGCACCCCGACCGGGACCGCGAGGTAGAACGTCCAGCCGACGACCGCGGCGGCGCGCGGGCCGAACGCCTCGGCGACGTACGTGGAGACGCCGCCGGCGTCGGGGTAGCGGGCGCCGAGGGCGGCGAAGGTGGCCGCGAGCGGCGCGGACAGCACGATCAGCGCGAGCCAGGCCACGAGCGAGGCCGGGCCGGCGACCTGCGCGGCGAGGGCCGGCAGCGCGATGACGCCGGTACCGAGGACCGCGCCGACGGACAGGGCGGCGCCTTGCTTGACGGTGAGCACGTCCTCGACGCTAGGCTCGGGCTTGGCATGGTAGAAGTGCCAATAGATTCCAGATTGTGTTGGGCCAAGTTTGGATCTGCACATCAGCCTCGACGGCCGCGGTGACCGCACCGACCGCATCTACCGGCAGGTCCGCGACGCGATCCTGGACGGCCGGCTGCGGGCCGGCGAGCGGGTGCCGCCGAGCCGGGAGCTGGCCCGCAGCCTCGCCGTGTCCCGCAACACCGTCGCCGCCGCCTACGACCGGCTCGTCGGCGACGGGTTCCTGCAGGGGCGGGCCGGCGCCGGCACGTTCGTGGCGATGCCGGCCCCGGCGACCGGGCCCCGGCGGGCGCCGGTGGGCGCGCTGCGCCCCTCGCCGCGCTGGGCGGCGGTGACCGAGGCCCTGCGGCGGGTGCCGCCGGTGCCGCCCGCCCGCTACGACCTGCGGCCCGGGCACCCGGACGGCACGCTGTTCCCCCTCGCCACCTGGCGGCGGCTGCTGGCGCGGTCGCTGCGGGCCTCCTCCGACTACGGCGGCCCGGCCGGCCTGCCGGCGCTGCGGGCGGCGGTCGCCCGGTCGGTGGGGCTGTCCCGGTCGGTGCGGGCCTCCCCGGCCGACGTGATCGTCACCCACGGCGCCCAGCAGGGCCTCGACCTCATCGGCCGGGTCCTCGTGGAGCCGGGGACGGTCGTGGCCGTGGAGGAGCCCGGGTACCGGCCGGCGCGGCTGGCGTTCGAGGCGCTCGGCGCGCACGTCGTGCCGGTCCCCGTCGACGGGTCCGGCCTGGTCGTGGACGCGCTGCCCCGCTCGGCGCGGCTGGTGTACGTGACCCCGTCGCACCAGTACCCGCTCGGCGTGCCCATGACGATGCCGCGGCGCACCGCGCTGCTCGGCTGGGCGCAGCGGCACGGCGCCGCGATCGTTGAGGACGACTACGACAGCGAGTTCCGCTACTCCGACCGGCCCCTGGAGCCGCTGCAGAGCCTCGACCGGGCGGGCCGGGTCGTCTATGTCGGGTCGTTCGCCAAGACGCTGCTGCCGGCGCTGCGCCTGGGTTTCCTGGTCGCCCCGGCGTCGCTGCGCCCGGCGTTGCTGGCGGCGAAGCGCCTGGTCGACTGGCACGTCGAGCCGGCCGCGCAGGCGGCGCTGGCCGCGTTCATCGACGAAGGGCTGCTGCGGCGGCACGTGCGCACGGTGACGCGGGTGTACGCGCACCGCCACGACCTGGTCACCGCCGCCGCCTGCGGGGTCCTCGCCGACCGGTTCACGCTCGTGCCGTCCTCGGCCGGGCTGCACGTGACGCTGCTCGCCGCGGCGCACGTCGACGTGCCGGGCGTGGTGGCGCGGCTGCGCGACGCCGGGGTCGCGGTCGAGCGGCTCGCCGGCTTCCACGCCGCGCCCGTGCCGGACGCCGCCGACGGGCTGGTCGTCGGCTACGGCACCGTCACCGCCGCCGACCTGCCGGCCGCCCTCGACCTGCTGGACCGGGTGTCCCGCCGGACGGGATGACAGCCGGGCCCGGGCGCCCCGCTACCGTGTACGGATGCTCGTGCGCCGCGCCGCCGCCCTCACCGCGCTCGCGCTCTGCCTCACCGGCGGGGTCACCGCCTGCGGCAGGTCGCCCAAGCCCCGGGCCGAGCCGGCCCCCTCCGCGGCCGCCGCCTCCGCCGCGCCGTCATCGGCGGCGCCGTCACCGTCCGCCGTGACCACCCCGCCGGCCGCCCCGCCCCCGGCCGGCACCCCGACGATCACCTACACGCGGGCCGCGTCCGGCTTCCCCGCCGACCCCGACCAGTCCTCCACGACGCTGCTGACCGAGGCGCTGCACCCGACCACGAAGATCGCCGCCTACGACGCGCCCGGCGGCACCGCCCTCGCGTACCTCACGCCCGACATCAGCGGCGTGCAGCTGGTGATGCCGATCGTGGCGCGGCAGGCCGGCTGGGTCGCGGTGCTGCTGCCGACGCTGAACCGCAGCGTCGGCTGGCTCCCCGAGGGCGGCTGGAGCACCGTGCGGCTGCGCGACCAGCTCGTGGTGCGCCGCGGCGCGTTCACGCTCACCTGGCTGCGCGACGGGGTCGTCCAGCAGACCTGGACGGTCACGATCGGCGCGGCCGCCACCCCGACCCCGCTGGGCCGCACGTTCGTCCTCGGCCGCTCCAGGCTGTCCGACAAGGTGTACGCGGGCCTCGACGTCCTCGCCCTCGGCGCCGTCCCCGACGACAAGGAGGCGGTCGCGGACGGCCTGCAGGACGCGCACACCGGCATCCACGCCTGGTACCGCGACGAGTTCGGCTACCGCCGGTCCAACGGGTGCGTGCGGATGCCGCCCGCCGCGCAGAAGGTCCTGCTCGACGAGGTCCCCAGCGGGACCAGCGTCGTCGTACTGCCCTAAGTGGACGGTCAGTCGTCGTACCGCCCTGCGCGGCGATCAGTCGGATAGATGCAGCTTCACCGGCAGTTCACCTCCGACGGCTTACTGTTGGGAGGGTGATCCGTACAGTGGCACTGATTGGTATCGACGGAGCCGGCAAGTCCACCCAGGCGCGGTGGCTCGCCGACTGGCTCGACGCGAGCGGCACCCCCGCCCGCTACCACCGCAACGCCGCCGGACGGGTCTTCTTCGGCCGGGTGGCGCAGCGGCTCGGCCGGCGCGACGCCGAGCACCTGCTCGGGGTCCGGCTGTTCCTGTTCATCGAGACCCTGCTGCGGGGGCTGGTCATCACCCGGGCGCTGCTGCTGTCGCGGCTGACCGGCACGGTGGCCGTCATGGACCGGTACACCTACTGCCAGTACACGAGCATCACCGTGCGTGGCGGCAGCCCCCGGCTGGCCCGGCTGCTGTTCCGCCTGCTGCCGCAGCCCGAGCTGGTGTTCTACCTGGCGGTGCCGCCGCCGGTGGCGCAGGCCAGGGTCGAGGCGCGGGGCAAGGACCACGAGGAGCTCGACTACCTGACGGCGTCGGACGCGGCGTACCGGGGACTGCCGGAGGCGGCCCGGTTCACCGTCGTCGATGCCGGCGTGGACCCGTCGGCGGTGCAGACCCAGCTGCGCGAGGCGCTGCAGCGCGACCACCTGTCCGACCAGGCGCAGCGGCGCCCGTCGCGGGGCGCGCAGCACCTGCTCCCGATCGGGTGACCTGATCGCCGGCCGGCGACCCGGCGGCCCGGACGCCGGTTAGCGTCGATGTCTCGGGCCTTCCCGGGTTGGCGAAAGGAACGCGCGTGTTCTCCACCGGCGACGACCCCGCGGCGCGGCTGCGGCACGAGCTGCACACCCCGCTGACGTCGATCCTCGCCTGCACCCGTCTCCTGCGCGACGACCTGGCCGGCGTACCCGCGGCGGAGGCACTGAGCGAGGGCGCGGCGTGTCTCGACGCGATCGACCGCAACGCCGTGCGGCTGCAGCGGTACGTCGACAGCGTCGTCCTCCCGCTCGCCGCCACCGGCCCGGCCGGCGCCGAGGACGGCTCGCTCCGGCCGGGCGCGACGGACCTCGTCGGGGTGCTGCGCGACGCCGTGGACCTGGCGCGGCGGGTCGCGGTCGCCGGCGCGGTGAGCATCCACGCGGACGCGCCGGCGACGGTCCTGGTCGCCGTCGACGACCTCGTCTGCCGGCACCTGGTGGGGCAGCTCGTGCTGTGGCTGGCGACGGCCGCGCCGGGCCGGGCGCACATCGAGATCGCGCTGCGGGCCGACCCGGTGCCGGCGATCGACGCGAGGATCGTGGCGCACGGCGAGCTGACCGCGCCGCAGCCGCGGCCGAGCAACCCGCAGCGCCCCGCTGACCTCCGGGTCGCCAGCGCCGTGGCGAACCTCTGCGGCGGCGAGGTCCGCATCGACGAGACGTCGTTCCGGCTGACCCTGCCCGCGAGCGCCCTGGCCACCGCCGGCCGCCGCACGCCCTGAGCGGCCCCCGCCCGCTCACATGGCGGCGGCCGGCTGGTCCGGATCAGAGGTCGACGATGCCGTCGAGCTCGCCGATGGTGCGCCGGACGGCGGGGCCGTGGGCGGTGAGCAGGCGGGCCTCGTGGCGGTGGGCCTCGGCGACGGCGTGGGCGAGGCCGAGCGTGCCGTTGAGCCGCGACGCGAGCCGCCCGAGGCCGACCGCGTCGCCGCCGCCGAGCGGCGCCACGGTGACGGCGCCGAGCAGGGTGTCGAGGCGGGCCAGCTCCTCGGCGTAGGCGAGCTCGCTGCGGGTCTCGGCGAGCGCCACGGCCGGCACGACGACGGTGCCGCCGTCGGCGAGGACGGTGCCGACGAGGTCGTCGACGCCGCTGTTGCCCTGGGTGTACGCCAGGACCGCGGACGGGTCGAGCACGAGGCCGGTGGCGGCGGGCCGGTCGCTCATGACCAGCCCATGAGCTCGCGGACCTGCTCGCGGGACTCGGCGCGGGCCTCGGCGGTGACCCGGGCGCCGGCGTCGTCGAGCCGACGGCGGGCGCGGGCGGCGCGCTCGCCGTCGGGTGCGGGCGGCGGGGCGGCACCGGCTGCGGGGTCGATCTCGGTCATGGCGTGACCGTACCGCGTCACATCGACCGACGCCGTCCTGAAACGCCGACCTTCAGCGGCTGTGGGACCGGAACGCGACGGGGTCGAACCGGCCGTGCAGCAGCGGCGCCAGCCAGTGCGGCGCCTCCCGGCGGAACAGGGCAGGGGCGAGCGCGCCCGCCCCCTCGGGCACGGCGCCGGCCAGGTCACCGGCGAGGTCGTGCAGGTTGGTGCGGTGCACGAGCTCCGGCTCCGCCGGCCACGCGCCGATGACCACGGCGGCAGGGACGTCGCGGTGGGCGAGCGCCTGGAGGGTCAGCGCCGTGTGGTTGAGCGTGCCGAGCCCGGCGCGGGCCACGACGACGACGGTGGCGCCGAGCGCGGCGGCGAGGTCCAGGACCGTCCAGCCGCCCTCCCCCATCGGCACGAGCAGCCCGCCGGCGCCCTCGATGAGCGTGATGTCGTGCTCCTCGACGATGGTGCGCAGGGCGAGCTGCGCCATGACCGCGGTCAGCGGGTCGTCCCCGGCGACCCGGGCGGCGGCGAGCGGCGCCAGCGGATCGGGGAAGCTGGCGAGGGTCCGCGCCGTGACCGGCTCGGCGAGGCGCGCGACGGTCGCGGCGTCGGGCTCGTCGCCCTCGGCGGTGCCGGTCTGCGCGGGTTTGACCACGGCGACCCGGCGTCCCGCGGCGGTCGCGGCGGCGGCGATGGCGGCCGTGACGATGGTCTTGCCGACGCCGGTGTCGGTGCCGGTGATGACGACGGCGCCGGCGATCGGCTCGGTCGCCGCCGGGGTCGCCGCCTCCGACAGCAGCGCCTCGGACCGCAGCGCCTCGGCGAGCAGGGCCTCCGCCGCCATCCCGTCCCGGGGGTCACCACCGCCACGGGAATCGGCACCGACACGGGAATCGCCACCGTCATGTGGGTCGACGTCGCGGGGGCCGCCCCCACGAGGATCACCGCCGCTGCGGGGGTCGGCGGTGCCAGGGTCGCCGGGGCGGCGCGGGTCGGTCACGGTGGTCCTTCAGGGCGCTCGGCGACGGCGGTCAGGGGCGTTCCTTGACGACGATGTCGAGCGCGTGCTCGAACGCCGCCGCCGGCACGCCGACGTTGACGGTGAGGCGAAGGCGCGACCGGCCGTCCGGTGTGGACGGTGGGCGGAAGCAGCCTACCGCGACCCCCCGCTCCCGGCAGGCGGCCGCCCAGGCGAACGCCTCGTCGGCGCTCGGCGCGGCCACGGAGATGACGCCGCCGTCCGGGGTGGGCACGTCGAGGCCCTCGGCGCGCAGCCGGGCGACGGCCGTGGCGGCCCGGGCGGCAAGCTCGGCGCGCAGGTGGTCGCCGCCGGTCAGCAGGTCCAGCGCGGCGAGCGCGCCGGCGGCGACGGCGGGCGGCAGGGCGGTGTCGTAGATGAACGTGCGGCCGGTGTCGACGAGCTGGCGGCGCAGCTGGCGGGGGCCCGCCACGACCCCGCCGGCCGCGCCGAGGGACTTCGACAGCGTCGCGGTGACGATCACGCCGGGCCGCCCGGACAGGCCGGCGGCGGCGACCCCACCGGCGCCGCGGTGGCCGATGACGCCGAGGGCGTGGGCGTCGTCGACGAGCAGCAGCGCGCCGCCCGGGTGGGCCTGGCAGGCGGCGTACAGCTCGGCGAGGGGCGCGAGGTCGCCGTCGACGGAGAACACGCTCTCGGTGACGACCACCGCGGGCCGGCCCGGGTGCGCGGCGAGCAGCGCGCGGACGGCCCCGGGGTCGGCGTGCGGCGCGACGACGGTGCCCGCGCCCTCCCGGGCGGCGCGCCCGGCGCAGGCGAGCCGGCAGCCGTCGACGATCGACGCGTGGTTGTGCGCGTCGGACACCACGAGGGTCCCCGGCCGCACCAGGGCCCGGATCGCGCCGACGTTGGCCAGGTACCCGGAGGAGTAGACGAGGGCGGCCTGCGCGCCGAGGAGCCCGGCGAGGCCGTCCTCCAGGGCGTGGTGCGCCTCGGTGGAGCCGCGCACCAGCCGCGACCCGGTCGCGCCGAGCCCGTAGTCGGCGAGGGCCCGCGCGGCGGCGGCGAGCACGTCCGGGTGCCGGGACAGGCCGAGGTAGTCGTTGCCGGCGAGGTCGACGACGTCGTCGTCGGCGGCGCGCGGCCGCAGCTCCCGGCGCAGCCCGGCGGCCTGCCGGGCGGCGGCCTCACCGTCCAGCGTGGACAGCCAGGTTCCGTCTTCCACGGCGGCGCCCTCCCTCAGTCTTGTGGAACATCCACGATGCCATTTGTGCGATGTGGACAAAGTAACTGAACAACTTCGGCTCACCCGCCCGGCCCTAACGTTTTGTAAGGTACGTGCATGCTTGCTGCTGCCAAGGCCGTCGTGGACACCGGGGTCGGGCTCGACCTGGACGGTGTGCTCGCGGTGCTGCGCTGCTCCGACGAGGAGCTGCCCGAATATCTCGCGATCGCGCACGAGGTGCGGATGACGTGGTGCGGACCGGAGGTCGAGGTCGAGGGCATCGTCTCGCTCAAGACCGGCGGCTGCCCTGAGGACTGCCACTTCTGCTCGCAGTCGGGGCTGTTCACCTCGCCGGTGCGCGCCGTCTGGCTCGACATCCCGTCGCTGGTCGAGGCGGCGAAGCAGACCGCGGCGACCGGGGCCACCGAGTTCTGCATCGTCGCCGCCGTGCGCGGCCCCGACCAGCGGATCATGGCGCAGCTGGCCGACGGGGTCGCCGCGATCCGCGACGCGGTCGACATCAACATCGCCGCGTCGCTGGGCATGCTCACCCAGGAGCAGGTCGACCAGCTGTCGGCGCTGGGCATCCACCGGTACAACCACAACCTGGAGACCGCGAGGTCGCACTTCCCGCAGGTGGTGACCACGCACACCTGGCAGGAGCGCTGGGACACGCTGCGGATGGTCCGCGACGCCGGCATGGAGGTCTGCTGCGGCGGCATCCTCGGCCTGGGCGAGACCGTCGAGCAGCGGGCCGAGTTCGCGATCCAGCTGCAGGAGCTCGACCCGCACGAGGTCCCGCTCAACTTCCTCAACCCGCGCCCGGGCACGCCGCTGAGCGACCAGCCGGTGCTCGACCCGAAGGACGCCCTGCGGGCCGTCGCCGCGTTCCGGCTGGCCCTGCCGAGGACCCTGCTGCGGTACGCCGGCGGCCGCGAGATCACGCTCGGCGACCTCGGCACGCGTGACGGCCTCCTCGGCGGCGTCAACGCGGTGATCGTCGGCAACTACCTGACCACGCTGGGCCGCTCCCCCGAGCAGGATCTGGCCCTGCTCGACGAGCTCAGCATGCCGGTCAAGGCGCTCTCGGCAACGCTGTGAGCACCACGGACACCGGCCCGGCCGGCGACGCGGGAGCGGCCGGCGATGCCGGTGCGGCGGGCGGCACAGGCGGCGCGGTGTGGTGCGACCGGTGCGGCGAGGCCGTCACCGGCGGCGCGCCACACCCGGCCTGCGCGGCGGCGCGGGACCTGGAGCCGCCGCGCTTCTGCCCGCGGTGCCGGCGCCGGATGAAGGTCCAGGTGCTGCCGCAGGGCTGGTCCGCCGCCTGCGTCGAGCACGGCGTCCTGACGTCCTGACCGGTGGCCGGCCGCGTTCATCCGCGGCCCGGCTGCGGTCGGCCGCGGGTCGACACGATCAGCGGCAGGCGGGGACAGGCGTCAGGACGAGGCGGGACCCGCCCACTCGGCCGCCGCGGCGGCCGCCCGGTCCAGCACGCGCGGGTTGGCCCGGCCGAGTGCGGCCCCCATCGCCCGGCTGGTGAGGCCGCCCCGGGGCTGCAGGACCGCGGACGCCTTGCGGGTCTGCTGCAGCACCCTGGCCACCCTCGGACGGCGCAGGCGGCTGTACTCGTCCAGGGCCGGCCCGAGCGGCCCCGGCACGTTCGTCAGCACCGCCTGCAGCGTCGCCACGTCCTCCAGGGCCAGGCAGGCGCCCTGCGCGAGGTGGTGCGGCATGGCGTGGGCGGCGTCGCCGACCAGGGCGTACCCGCCGGCGCCGGCCCGCACCCCGAACGTCTCCGGCGGCGGCGCCAGCTCGCCGATCGGCTCCTGGACCAGGTCATCGGGCTCGGTGGCGTCCAGCAGCTGCGAGATCGGCGCGTGCCACCCGGCGAACCAGCGCCGCAGCAGCGCCAGCTGGCCGGCGGGCGGCTCGGGGCGCAGCGCGCCGGGCACGGTCGCGACCCAGGAGATGCCGCCGCGGGTCGAGCCGCCGGAGGAGCCGCGCTCGCCGAGCGAGGCGAAGGCGAAGCGGTGCGCCCCGTCGAGCGTCTCGCCGTGCGGTGGCAGCCCCGGCGGGAGGTCGGGGACGCGGTACCAGGGAATGACCGCCCGCCACGCGGCGAACCCGGCACTGGTGAACGTGGTCGCCGGGGCGAGCCGGCGGCGCACGGCGCTCTGCACCCCGTCTGCGGCGACGACCAGGTCCGCCTCGAAGGTGCTGCGGCCGTCGCCGACGGCGGGGCGCTCGCGGCGGACCCTGGCCGGCTGCACGTCGATGGCGTTGCGGATGTCGACCTGGTCGCTCAGCCCGGCGATGAACGCGTCGTGCAGGTCTTCGCGGTGCACGACCACCGGCGGCGCCTCGACGTCGTCGACCTCGGCGGCGGGGCGGACCAGCCACTGCCCGTCGGGGCGGCGGATGCCGACCGGCGGGACCGGGGTCGCGATGCCGTCCAGGCCGCCGGCGAGCCCGAGCCCGCGCAGCGCCCGGACCCCGTTGGGCCACAGTACGAGCGCGCCACGGCCCGGCCGGAGCCGGTCCTCGCGCTCCAGGAGGGTGACCTGCCAGCCGGTCCGGGCGAGCGCGCCGGCCGCGGCGATCCCGCCGATGCCGGCGCCCACCACGACAGCGGTGCGCATCCGTGCGGTCCCTCAGCCCTTCGCGGACGTGCTGCCGGAGCTGCTGGACGCGTCGTCGGACTGTGGCTCACCGTCCCCGGCATCGGCATCGGCATCGGGCTGCTCGACGGGCTTCTCGACGGGCTTCTCGACGGACACCTCGCCGGCCGGCTCGTCCGAGGCGGCGTCGGCTGCGGCGTCGGGGTCGGCGCCGGTCGCGGGGACCGCCGGGGCTTCGTCGCCGGTGACGACGGAGATGCGGCCGTTCTCGTCGTACGTGACGCGCTCCTGCGGCCCGCGCACCCGCAGGAAGTAGGCCAGTGCGGCGGCGAAGACGATGATCGAGGTCCAGTTGTTGAGCCGCATGCCCAGGAAGTGCTGGGCATCGTCGATGCGCAGCGCCTCGATCCAGAACCGCCCGACGCAGTACAGCGCCACGTACAGCGCGAACGCCCGGCCACGGCCGAGGGACCAGCGCTTGTCGGCGTACCAGACGGCGGCGGCGACACCGAGGCACCACAGGAACTCGTAGAGGAACGTCGGGTGGTAGAGGCCGTCGAGGGCCATCGGCTCGCCGTTGACGGTCTGGGCGTGCCCGGCGCTCGCGTCCCACTGGTACACCTTGAGACCCCAGGGCAGGCTGGTCTCCTTGCCGTAGAGCTCGTTGTTGAACCAGTTGCCCCAGCGGCCGAGCGCCTGCGCGACCGGCAGGCCGACGGCCAGGGTGTCCGCGGCCATCGCGAAGGGCAGGCCGAGCCGGCGGCAGGCGATGTAGGCGCCGACGGCGCCGCCCGCGATGCCGCCCCAGATGCCGAGGCCGCCCTCCCAGATCTTGAACGCCTTGACGAGGTCACCGTTGTCGCCGAAGTACGCCTCGGGCGAGGTGATCACGTGGTAGATCCGGGCACCGATGATGCCGGCCGGCACCGCCCACACGGCGATGTCGAGGATCACCCACGGCGGGGCGCCGCGCTGACGCAGCCGCCGGTCGGCGATGAAGCACGCGGCGACGATGCCGAGCACGATGCACAGCGCATAGGCGCGCAGCGGCAACGGCCCGAGGTCCCAGACACCTTGCGTGGGGCTGGGGATCTCGGCCAGCGGGGTAAGGGCAGCATCCACGGGTGCACACGCTACCGCCGATCCGCCGAAACGCGATGCCCTGGGTTCACCCAATTCGCCACCCCACGCCGCACGAAACCCCACTCCGACCGGCAAAGATCACCACCAGCGAAGGTATCGCAACGGTCCGCTATGGCGCCTAGAGTGCGAATATGAGCTACGAAGTCACGTCTGCCGTCGCCGCGATCATCGAGGATGCCGCCGGCCGTGTGCTGCTGTGCCAGCAGGCCGGCGGCCACCAGCTGTGGGGCCTGCCCGGCGGCCGGGTCCGCGCGGCGGAGAGCCCGGTGCACGCCGCGGTCCGCGACATCTTCGAGGAGACCGGCCTGCAGGCCGAGATGGTCGAGCTCGTCGGCCTGTACGAGGTGACCGGCGACGGCTGCGGCGAGGCGGTCCCCGACCTGTTCGTCCACGTGTTCCGCGGCCGCCTCGAGGGCCGCCTGGAAGGTGGCGGGCCGGCGCTGAACGCGCCCGGCCGCATCAGCCGCCTGGCCTGGCACGACCCGGCGTCGCTGCCGGAGCCGCTGACCGCCACCACCCGCACCGCCATCGCCGACGCCGGCGCGGGCCGCAGCGGGGTGATCCGCCAGGTCAAACGCGACGTCCTGCGCGAGGTCACCCGCGAGGCCGTCGACGCCTGACCCGGCGCCCGACCCAGCGCCCGGCGTATGATCCGGCGCGCGGCGCGGCGCGTGAACGATGCACCCGCCGCCGGATGATCTACTGGTCCCGTGGCCTACTACGCGCTCGGCGACTCCATCTCGATCGACGACTACGCCGGCGGCCCCGGCCTGGGTGCCGCCTCGCTGCTCGCCGACGACTTCGGCATCGACCTGACGCTGCTCGCCCGCGACGGCGCGACCAGCGACGACGTCGTGCGGTTCCAACTGGACAAGGTCGAGGGCAGGCCCGCCCTGATCACCCTGACCATGGGCGGCAACGACCTGCTCACGACGCTGTTCACGCCCGCCGGCGCGGGCCTGCCGCCGGACCGCGACGCGGCGGAGCGCACCGTGGCGCGGGTCGCCGCCAACTACGCGGTCGCCCTGCCGGCCCTCACCGCGACCGGCGCGCGGGTCGTGGTCAGCACCGTGTACGACCCGACCGACGGCACCGGCGACCTGTCCCGCGTCGGGCTGCCAGCCTGGCAGGGTGGCCTGGCCGTGCTCGCCGCGCTCAACGACGCGATCCGCGACGCGGCCGACCGGCACGGGGCGGTGGTCGCCGACCTGCACGCCGCGTTTCTCGGCCACGGCGCCGCGGCCGGCGACATCACCGGCACCGATCCCCGCCCCGGCAACCGCGACCTGTGGCTGTGCGGCCACATCGAGCCCAACGCGTGGGGCGCCGAGGCGGTCCGCAACACGTGGCGGGCCGCCCTGCGCGACTGACCGCGCCGCAGCGCGGTGCCGCGCGTCACAGGCGCGGGAACACCGGCTCCGCGGTGCCGACCCGGTCACCATCGCCGAGCTGGGCGGCGAGCCGGGCGGCGCCCGACGGCAGGAACGGCGACAGCTCGCGGGCGATCTCCCGGCACGACGCGACCAGCCCGCCCAGCACCGCGTCGAGCTCGCCGCCGGCCGCGGCGTCCCCCGCCGCCTCCCGTTTCGCCAGCTCCCACGGCCGGGTGGCCTCGACCTGCCGGTTGCCGGCGGCGACCGCGGCCCAGATCGCGCCGGTCGCGGCCCGCAGGTCGAACACCGCGAGAGCCCGGTCGACGGCCTCCCCGAGCGCCCCGTCCGTGCCGGCGGCCTCCGGCACCCGGCCGTCGCGGTGGCGGTGCACGAGCCCGATCGTGCGGTTGACCAGGTTGCCGATCCCGTTGGCCAGGTCCTGGTGGTACCGCTGCGACAGCCGCTCCTCGGTGAAGTCGGTGTCGCCGAGCGGGGCGACCTCCCGCAGCAGCCACCAGCGCAGCGCGTCGGTGCCGAACCGGCCGGCGAGGGCCGCCGGGTCGACCGCGTTGCCGGCGCTCTTGGACAGTTTCGCGCCGTCCACGGTCAGGTACTCGTGCACGAAGATCGTGGTGGGCAGCGGCCGCCCGGCGGACAGCAGCAGCGCCGGCCAGTAGACGGCGTGGAACCGCACGATCCCCTTGCCGATCACGTGGACCCGTTCGGCGGCGTCCAGCCACCACTGCCGGTACAGCTCGCCGTCGCCGAGCGCGGTGACGTAGTTGGCGAGGGCGTCCCACCAGACGTAGACGACCTGCGACGGGTCGCCGGGGACCGGGATGCCCCACCCGCCGGCGCGGGCGGCGGGCCGGGAGACGCTGATGTCGCGCAGGCCCGCCCGCACGAAGGCGAGGACCTCGTTGCGCCGGGCCGGGGGTTCGACCCGTACCTCGCCGGACTCCAGGGCGGTGAGGAGCCGGCCGGTGTACCGGGACAGCCGGAAGAACCAGTTGGACTCGGTCACGGTCTCCGGCTCGGTGCCGTGCTCCGGGCACCGCCCGGCGGCCAGCTCGGCGGGTTCGTAGAACTGCTCGCAGCCCTGGCAGTACCGGCCTTCGTAGTCGCGGCGGTAGAAGTCGCCGGCCTCGGCGGTGCGCCGCCACAGCGCCTCGACGCCGGCGGCGTGCCGCGGGTCCCGGGAGGTGCGGATGAAGTCGTCGAACGACAGGTCCAGCACCGGGCGCAGCGCCGCGAACCGGTCGGCGTTCGCGGCGACGAAGTCCGTCACCGCGACGCCCGCGGCGGTGGCCGCGGTGACGTTCTTGAGTGCGTTCTCGTCGGTACCGGTGAGGAACCTGACCGGCTGCCCGCGCAGCCTGCGGTGCCGGGCGAGGACGTCGGCCTGGACGAGTTCGAGGGCGTGGCCGAGGTGCGGGGCGGCGTTGACGTACGGGATGGCGGTGGTGACGTAGAAGCTCATCGCGGATCTCCGGTCTGCGGTGCCCCGCGACGGCGGGGACGGACCCGATCCGGCTCGCCCCTGCGTGCGGGGGCGAGTGGTGAGCGGATTTTCAGCGCACGCCGGCGGGCCCCGTGGCGGGGCGCATCATCCGGCCGGTGTGCATGACGGTCAGCGTACCGCCGGCCGCTCCCCCAGCGCGATCAGCTTTTCCAGCGCCGCGAAGTAGACGTGGTCGCCGCTGATCAGCAGCGGCTCGGCGCCGTGCAGGGCGTCGAACGCGAGGTCGCGCCGGGCCAGGAGGGTGCCGGTCGCGGCGTCGAGGGCGAGCAGCTCCACGCGGTGCACGGGGGCGCCGTCGCGGATCGCGAACTGGTACCCGACCCCGTACAGCACGCCGCCGCCGTTGACCGGGGACCAGTACGAGGTGGCGACCTCCGTGCCGGGCATGCCCCAGTCGCGGGTCCAGCGGACCGCGCCGTCGCCGGTGCCGAACCCGGCGGCCCGGCCGTGCGCGTCGAAGACCATGAGCGTCTGCCCGTCGGTGGTCGCCGCGCGCGGGTCGCGCAGCGTCGTGGTGTCGCACCAGCGGCGGGCGCCGTCGGCGACGGTGTGCGCGCAGACGCCGCCGGTGCCGGTCAGGTAGGCGATGCCGCCGGCCGCGATGAGCCGCGGGCCGCTGACGTCCTGCCGCCACAGCCGCGCGCCGGTACGCAGGTCGAACGCGGCCAGCCCGGTGCCGGCGCCGGCCGCGAACGTCTGCAGGGCGAGGCCGCCGTCGGCGACCGGCGGGTGCAGGCCGGCCTCGCCGGCCAGGGGTGCCGTCCACGCGGTGGTGCCGTCGGCGAGCCGCAGCGCGGTCAGGGTGCTGCCGGCGGCGCGCAGCAGCAGCTCGCCGGCGACGGTGAAGCCGCCGGACACCTCGTCGGGCAGCGTCACCTGCCACTGCTGGCCGCCGCGGAGGGTGTACGAGCCGAGGTACCGCGCCGGCGGCTCGTCCGTGCCGGAGGCGACGGCCTGGGACTCCACCAGCAGGGCGGGCGACCGGCCGTCGGGCGCCGCGGCGAGCTGGCCGAGACGGCGGGCCGGCACCTCCAGGACCACGCCGAGGTCGGCGCCGGTGACCGCGTCGTAGCGGCGGATCTCGCCGGTGGGGCCGCCGGAGGAGCGCAGCAGGTTGCCGTCCACGACGATCGCGCCGCCGACCTGCTCATCGGGCCGGGACGCGGGCGCGGTCCACAGCGTGTCGAGCCGGGCGGCGGACCCCGCCCGCAGGTACGGGGCGACCGGCTGGTACCCGGCGCGGCCGGGCCCGTTGCCGTCCTGCCGCCAGCTCGCGTCGGCCTCCGGTGCCGCTGGCACCGCCGTCACCGCCGTCTGCCGGTCCGCGCCGGGGAAGGCGAGAGCCAGGCCGGCCGGGGCCACGGAGAGCAGGAGCGCTACAGGTACCAAACGGAAAAATCGCCGCACGCCGGGCTCAACGACTCCCGCCGGGCCCGGTGACTGGCGGGTGTGCGCTAGCGGCGGCGGACGCCCTCGGCGAGGTCGGCGCTGAGAGCGGCGACCGCAGCGACCCCTTCGGCGGGCGTGGCGGCGTCCTGGAGGCACCGCACCAGGGCGCTGCCGACGATGACCCCGTCGGCGAACGCGCCGACCTCCGCGGCCTGATCGCCGTTGGAGACGCCGAGCCCGACCGCGACCGGCATCGACGGGTCGGCCTTGCGGACCCGCTCGACGAGGGCGGGCGCGGCAGTGCTGGTGCTGCTGCGGGCGCCGGTGACGCCCATGACGCTGGTCGCGTAGACGAAGCCGCGGCAGCGGCCGGCGGTCATCGCGATCCGGGCGTCCGTCGAGGACGGCGACACCAGGAACACCCGGTCCAGGCCGTGCGCGTCGGACGCCTCCAGCCACGGGCCGGACTCGTCGGGGATCAGGTCGGGCGTGATGAGCCCGGCACCGCCGGCGCCGGCGAGGTCCGCGGCGAAGCGGTCCACCCCGTAGCGCTCCACCAGGTTCCAGTAGGTCATGACGAGGATCGGCGCGCCGGCCGAGGCGACCGCCTCGACGGTGCGCAGCCCGTCCGCGACCCGGAACCCGCCGGCGAGGGCGGCCTCGGTGGCGCGCTGGATGACCGGGCCGTCCATGACCGGATCCGAGTACGGCAGGCCGACCTCGACCACGTCGACCCCGTTGTCGATCATCGCCTTGATCGCGTCGATCGCGCCGGGCACCGTCGGGAACCCGGCCGGCAGGTAGCCGATGAGGACGCTGCGGCCCTCGGCGCGGGCCTTGTCGAAGGCGACAGCAACGCTCATGACGGTCACACTCCGAAGAAGTCGCGCGCGGTGTCCATGTCCTTGTCGCCCCGGCCGGACAGGCAGATCACCACGACCGGCTCGCGGCCGAGCTCGGCGGCGAGCTTCGGCACGACCCGCAGCGCGCCGGCGACCGCGTGGGCGCTCTCGATCGCCGGGATGATGCCCTCGACCCGGCACAGCAGCTTGAACGCGGCCATCGCCTCGGCGTCGGTGACCGGCTCGTACGTGGCGCGGCCGGTGTCGTGCAGGTACGCGTGCTCCGGGCCGACGGCCGGGTAGTCCAGGCCGGCGGAGATGGAGTGCGACTCGATCGTCTGGCCGTCCTCGTCCTGCAGCAGGTACGTGCGGGCGCCGTGCAGCACGCCCGTGGAGCCGCCGGTGATGCTGGCGGCGTGCCGGCCGGTGTCGACGCCGTCACCGCCCGCCTCGAAGCCGTACAGCCGCACGCTCTCGTCGGGCACGAAGGCATGGAACGCGCCGATGGCGTTGGAGCCGCCGCCGACGCACGCGGCGACCGCGTCGGGCAGCCGCCCGGTCTGCTCCAGGATCTGCCGGCGCGCCTCGACGCTGATGCCGCTGACGAAGTCGCGGACCATCGCCGGGAACGGGTGCGGGCCCGCGGCGGTGCCGAGCAGGTAGTGGGTGGTGTCGACGTTGGTGACCCAGTCCCGCAGCGCCTCGTTGATCGCGTCCTTCAGCGTCTTCGACCCGGTCGTGACGGGCACGACGGTGGCGCCGAGCATCCGCATGCGGGCGACATTGAGCGCCTGCCGGCGGGTGTCCTCCTCACCCATGTAGACGACGCACTCGAGGTCGAGCAGGGCGCAGGCGGTGGCGCTGGCCACGCCGTGCTGCCCGGCGCCGGTCTCCGCGATGACCCGCTGCTTGCCCATCCGCTTGGTGAGCAGCGCCTGGCCGAGCACGTTGCGGACCTTGTGCGCGCCGGTGTGGTTGAGGTCCTCGCGCTTGAGGAACACCCGGGCGCCGGCGTGCGCGGAGAGCCGGTCGGCCCGGTACAGCGGCGACGGCGTGTTGGCGTAGTCGCGCAGCAGCCGGCCGAACTCGGCCTGGAACGCCTCGTCGGCCTGCGCGTGCCGGTACGCGGCGTCGAGGCCGTCGAGGGCCGCGATCAGCGCCTCGGGGACGAACCGGCCGCCGAACTCGCCGAAGTGCCCCGACTGGTCCGGCAGGAGCCCGGCGGCGGCCAGGAACGCGTTCACCGGGCCGGCCTCGGCGTCGCGGGGTGGCTGCCGGCCGTGACGAGCTCGGCGACCGCGTCACGCGGACTCTTCTGGGTGACGAGGCCCTCACCGACGAGGACCGCGTCGGCGCCGGCGGACGCGTACCGGATCAGGTCGTGCGGGCCGCGGACACCCGATTCGGCGATCTTCACGATCTCGTTGGGCAGGCCCGGCGCGATGCGCTCGAACACCGTCCGGTCGACCTCGAGGGTGCGCAGGTTGCGCGCGTTGATGCCGATCACGCGGGCGCCGGCCTCCAGCGCGCGGTCGGTCTCCTCCTCGTCGTGGACCTCGACCAGGGCCGTCATGCCGAGGCTCTCGATGCGGTCGAGCAGCCCCGACAGGGTGTTCTGGTCCAGGGCGGCCACGATGAGCAGCACCAGGTCGGCACCGAACGCCCGGGCCTCGTGCACCTGGTAGGAGGACACGACGAAGTCCTTGCGCAGCAACGGCACGTCGACGGCGGCGCGCACCGCGGCGAAGTCGTCGAGGCTGCCGCCGAACCAGCGGCCCTCGGTGAGGACACTGACGGCGCGGGCACCACCGGCGGCGTACTCCTTCGCCAGCTCCGCCGGGTCGGGAATCTCCGCGAGCTGCCCCTTCGACGGCGACGCGCGCTTGACCTCGGCGATCACCCCCACGCCGGGGGCCCTCAGTTTGGCGTAGGCATCCTGGGGCGGTGCCGCCTGCGCCGCTGCCAGCTTGATCTCGTCCAGGGGCACCTGTGCCTCGCGGATGGCCAAGTCTTCGCGCACGCCGGCGAGGATCTCGTCGAGCACACGGCCAGATTCCGCGTTGATCAAGGAGCTCCCCTCTCCGGTGGTCATGCGTCCGATGCTAGGAGCCCCCCGGTCAGTGGATGGCCGTGGGGGTATGGCCGACGTCACCTGATGGACTAGGGCATAATGCCTAGCCGTTCGCATGGTTTGCCGCAAGACGGTGGCCCGCGCCAACGCGCTGACCTCGCGCTGGGCGGCCCCTTTCACCGCCTCAGGACTCGTCGGCGGCCGCGGGGCGGCGCCAGCGGGCCGGGGTCTCGCCGCGGGCTTGCAGCTCCTTCCATTTCGCGAACGGGTCGTAGTCGACCTCCAGGGGCTCCTGCGGCGGGCGGTCGGCCTCCGGCACATGCACGAGGTTGAGCCGGATGCGGGTCCACAGGCTGTTGATGCCGCGCATCGAGTCGACGAGGACGTCGGCGGGCTCCAGCATCGGCCACACCGCCGGGTGGCGGGCCTTCCACCGCTCCAGGCCCTCCAGGGCCTCCTCCTTCGTGGCGGCGCGGGCGATCTCGATCAGCGGCATGCTCGGCGCGCGGCGGCCGGTGCCCTTCTTCGCCGGCGCCTGCTTCTTGAAGGTGGCGGCCAGCTCCAGCAGCGCGGTCAGGTCGCCGCGACTGTCCTCGATGCCGGCCCACGCGTCGGGGCGGCCCGGCACGGTCTCCATCGTGTACGCGGCGGGGTCGCAGCCCGGCACCTCGTCCCAGGTGAGCGGGGTGGACACGCGGGCCTCCTCGGACGGGCGCACCGAGTAGCCGGAGGCGGTGGTGTGGTCCTTCGCGTTCTGGTTGTAGTCGACAAAAACGCCGTGCCGCTCCTCCTTCCACCAGGCGCCGGTCGCGAGGTCCGGGGCTCGCCGGGCCACCTCCCGGGCGAAGCCCTCCGCGGCCCGCCGGACCTCGGCGAAGGTCCAGTTCGGGTGGATCCGGGCGTACACGTGAAACCCGCGGGAACCGGAGGTCTTCGGCCATCCGACGAGCCCGTGGTCGGCGAGGACGTCGCGGGCGACGAGCGCGACCTCCAGCACCTGCGACCACGGCACCCCCGGCACCGGGTCCAGGTCGATGCGCAGCTCGTCGGGGTGCTCCACGTCCTCGGCGAGGACGGAGTGGGTGTGCAGCTCCAGGCAGCCGAGGTTGACGACCCAGGCCAGCTGGGCCGCGTCGCGCAGGACGACCTCCTCGGCGGTGCGGCCCGACGGGTACCGCAGCTGCGCCGTCTCGATCCACTCGGGGCGCTTCTCCGGCGCCCGTTTCTGGAAGAACGCCTCGCCGTCGATGCCGTTGACGTAGCGTTTCAACGCCATCGGCCGACCGCCCGCGCCACGCAGGGCGCCCTCGGCGACGGCGACGTAGTAGCGCACGACGTCGAGCTTGGTGCGGCCGGACCTCGGGAAGTACACCTTGCCGGGGTTGGTGACGGTCACCTCACGACCGGCGACCTCGATGACTTCCTTGCTGCTGCTCGCCATAGGCGAACCCTACTGGTCCTTGGTCGGATCCTCGCCCCGGTCGAGCGCGTCCCACAGCTGTGTCTGCGGCGCTTTCGCGCTGGTCGCCCCGGCCTGCGGCCGCTCGTAGCGGGCGCCCATCTCCGGCCAGGTGTCGCTGTACCGGATGGTGACGCCGCCCGCGGCCACGACGACGAGCGCCGCGACGATCGTCAGCACCGGCCAGCCCGCGCCGATGCGGTGCTGCAGCGTCTCGATCACCGCGCCGGTGACCCCGATGCCGGCGAGCGCGAGCAGCCCGCCGACGATCGTCCTGAGCCGGCCGCGGGTGGCCAGCAGGGCCCCGGCGCCGGCCAGGCCGACCGCGCCGAGCGCCGGCAGCCACGGCGACATGTCGGTGCCGGTGCGGTACTCGGTCGTCGGCGGCAGCGGCGACACCTGGTGCGTCATGACCACGTCCCAGTGCCGGGTCGCGGCGAACAGCACGACCGCCGACGCCAGCGCGGTGGCGAGGGTCGTGACGGTCAGCCCCCTGCGGCCGGCCAGGGCCGCCGTCATCGGGCCGGTCGCAGCGTCTCGGCCGTGGCGATCGCGGCGAGCACGGCGGCGGCCTTGTTGCGCGTCTCCGTCTCCTCCGCGAGGGGGTCGGAGTCCGCGACGATGCCCGCGCCGGCCTGCACGTACGCCATCCGGTCCCGCATGAGCGCGGTGCGGATCGCGATGGCCGTGTCCATGTCGCCGCCGAAGCCGAAGTAGCCGACGACACCGCCGTACAGGCCGCGCCGGGTCGGCTCGAGCTCCTCGATGATCTCCATGGCCCTCACCTTCGGCGCCCCGGACAGCGTGCCCGCCGGGAACGTCGCGGCCAGCGTGTCGAACGCGGTCCGATCGTCGTCGAGCTCGCCGACCACGGTCGAGACGATGTGCATGACGTGGCTGTACCGCTCCACGGTCATGAACTCGGGCACCTCGACGGTCCCCGGCCGGCAGACCCGGCCCAGGTCATTGCGGGCCAGGTCGACCAGCATCACGTGCTCGGCGCGCTCCTTCGGGTCCGCGAGCAGGTCCGCGGCCAGGGCGTTGTCCTCCTCGGGCGTCGCGCCCCGCCACCGGGTCCCCGCGATCGGGTGCAGTAGCGCCCGCCGCCCGTCGACCTTGACGTGCACCTCCGGTGACGAGCCGACCACGTCGAAGCCGTCGAAGCGCAGCAGGTACATGTACGGGCTCGGGTTGGTGGAGCGCAGCACCCGGTACACGTCGAACGGGTCGGCGTCGGTGGCCCGCTCGAAGCGCTGCGCGACCACGATCTGGAAGCACTCGCCGGCCCGGATCGCCTCCTTCGCGACCTCGACCGCCTTCGGGTAGCCGCCGGCCGGGGTGCGGCTGACCACGTCCTGTTTTTGTATTTTTTCCACGGTGGACACCATCGGCGGGGTCGGCCGGGACAGCGCCGTCGTCATCGCGTCGAGCCGCCCGATCGCCTGGTGGTACGCCGCCGTCACCACCGCCCCGTCCGCGCCCGCCTCCGGCAGCACCGCGTTGGCGATCAGCAGCGCGGTGCCCTCGAAGTGGTCCAGTGCCACCAGGTCCGTGGCCAGCATCATGCCGAGCTCGGGGTGGCGCAGGTCGTCGACGGCGAGATCGGGCAGGCGCTCGAAGCGGCGGACCGCGTCGTACGACAGGAACCCCACCAGCCCGCCGGACAGCGGCGGCAGGTCGAGCCCCTTGAGGTCGGCGTCGTCGGCGGTCAGCGCGGCGATGGTCGCCCGCAGGACCTCGGTCGGGCCGCCCTCCGCCGGCAGGTTCGCGGGCGGCTCGCCGAGCCAGTGCGCGGCGCCGTCGCGCTCCACCAGGGTCGCCACGCTGCGCACGCCGATGAAGCTGTACCGCGACCAGACCGCGCCCGCCGCGCCGGCGCCCTGCTCGGCGGACTCCAGCAGGAACGTGCCGGGCCCGCCGGCGAGCTTGCGGTACACCCCGACGGGCGTCTCGCCGTCGGCGAGCAGGCGCCGCGTCACCGGCACGACCCGGCGGGTGCGGGCCAGCTCACGGAAGGTCGCCTCGTCGGGCGCCACGGCACCGGTCGTCACTGTCCCACCTTCAGGTCCGTGTAGAAGCACGTGTGGTTGCCGGTGTGGCAGGCCGCGCCGGTCTGCTCGACCGTCACCAGCAGCGTGTCGCCGTCGCAGTCGACCGCCACCGACCTCACGTGCTGGACGTGGCCGGAGGTCTCGCCCTTCACCCAGTACTCGCCGCGGCTGCGCGACCAGTACGTCGCCCGACCCGTCGTCAACGTCCGGTGCAACGCCTCGTCGTCCATCCACGCCAACATCAACACCTGCCCGGTCCCGTGCTCCTGCACGACCGCGGGCACCAACCCGGCCTCGTTGCGACGCAGACGGTCAGCGACTTCTGGATCAAGGTTCGACGACACAGCCCTAATTCTCCCGCACGGCCCTCTCTCTTCGGTTTGGGGTCTATGGCTGGTCGTGTTTGCGGAGTACCTTGACGGTGCGCCGCACGGAAGTCTGGGCGGTCGCTCATCCCTCCCCGCCTGCCGTCGGCCGACCCTCCTCGCCGGGGGTCCCGCCTGCCGTCGGCCCGGTGGCGTCGGGCCGGGCGCCGTTCGGCCTCCCGGCGTCCGCGACCCCAGCGCTGAGCCCACAGCAGTCTGAGCGGGTGGCACCCTCCGCCCGTTCAGACCGAGCGGACGGAGGACCCGCCATGCATCCCAACTTCACCCCGCCGGACGACCAGACCAACCCCTCCCCGGAAGTGACGACCCCACCGGGCATCCCCGAGCAGCGCCAGCCCGTCGAGGACATCACCCCACCCGTCGAGGCCTCCGCCTCGGAGCCCGAAGCCTCGTCCGAAGTCCCGTCTGAGGTCTCGTCTGAGGTCTCGTCTGAATCGTCGGCTGAAGCCTCACCCGAAGCCTCGTCCGTTGCCTCGTCCGTTGCCTCGTCCGTTGCCTCGTCCGTTGCCTCGTCTGCGGCCTCGGCTGTTGACGACCCGGCTCCGGCGTCCGCGCCGTCGCTGGCGGACACCGCCGCGATCACGGTCGCCGTGCCCGACGACATCTCGGACATCGTCGGCCCGGCCGGCGAGGATGGTTCCGCCTCCACGGACGAGGAGCCGGCCGCTGGGGTCGACGCAGACGCCGCCGAGTCCACTTCGACCGCCGACCTCCAAGCGACCGACCCCCTCACCACCGACGCCGAGCCAACCGCCGACCCGGAGCCAGAGGCCGTGGCCACGGAAGAGGCCACCGACGAGCCCGCCGCCGCGGCTGACACGGAGGCCGTGGAGGACGTCGTCACGGAGGAGGTGTCGGCCGAGGACGCGGTCGCGGAGGACGTGGTTGCGGAGGATGCTGCCGGAGACGAGGAGCCGACCGCGGAGGCCGAAGAGGCTGTCGCCGAAGAGGCCGTCGCGGACGAGGAGCCCGCCGCGGAGGCCGACACCGAGGACGCCGCTGCGGAAGAGGACCCGGCCGCCGAAACCGAAGAGGTCGCTGCCGACGAGGAGCCGACCGCGGAGGCCGAAGAGGCCGCCGCCGAAGAGGCCGTCGCGGACGAGGAGCCCGCCGCGGAGGCCGACACCGAGGACGCCGCTGCGGAAGAGGACCCGGCCGCCGAAGCCGAAGAGGTCGCTGCCGACGAGGAGCCGGCCGCGGAGGCCGAAGAGGCCGCCGCCGAAGAGGCCGTCGCCGAAGAGACCGTCGCCGAAGAGGCCGTCGCGGACGAGGAGCCGACCGCCGAGGCCGAGGAAGCCACCGCGGAAGAGGAACCGGCCGCAGGGGCAGAAGAGCCCGCCGCCGAAGCCGACGCCGAAGAGGTCGCCGCGGACGAGGAGCCGACCGCCGAGGCAGAAGAACCCGCCGCCGAAGTTGACGCGGAGGAGACCGCCGCCGAGCCCGAGGCTGCGGAGGAGGCTGCCGCCGAGGACGAGCCGGCCGCGGAGGCTGACGCCGAGGAGCCCGAGACCGCGGACGAGCCCGAGGCCGTCGAAGAGGTCGCAGCCGAGGAAGCCGCCGAGGAGGAGCCGGCCGCCGAAGCCGACAGCGACGACTCCGACACCGTCGAGGAGCCGGAAGCCGCCGAGGAAGCCGCCGCTGAGGACGAGCCGACCGCGGAGGTCGAGGCCGAGGAGGAAGCCGCCGCCGAAGAGCCGGCGGCCGAGTCTGAAGTCGGCGAAGCGCCCGAGGCTGAGGCCGACGAGCCGGAAGCGGTCGCCGAAGAGGAGCCCGCCGTGGAAGAGGAGGCTGCCGAGGAGGAGCCCGCCGCCGAAGCGGTCCCCGTGGACGAGGCACCGGCCGACGAGCCCGAGGCCGAAAGCGCCGCCGAAACCGCCGCCGAGGCTGTTGCCGACGAAGTGGCCGTCGCTGAGGAAGAGGCCGCTGCCGCCGACGAGGAGGCCGCGGACGTCGTCGCCGAGGAGGAGGGTGCCGAGCCCGAGGCTGAGGCAGCCGTCGACGATGCGGTTGCCGATGAAGAGCCGGCGGCCGAGGCCGGCGAGGACGTCGCCGAGGCAGACGTCGACGCCGAAGCGGACGGTGACGAGGAGCCGGAGGCCGAAGCAGCGGCCGAGCCGGAAGCCGAGGCGGCCGAGCCGGAAGCTGAAGCAGCCGAGCCGGAAGCTGAAGCAGCCGAGGACGCGGAGGCTGACGTCGCAGAGGACGCCGTGGCGGAAAGCGGCGACGAGGCCGACGCCGAGGACGAGGCGGACAGCGCCGAGCCGGTCGCAGAGGCGGAGTCCCCCGCCGATGTCCTGGTCGAGGCCGTCGACGCCGGGGTCGACAACTCCAGCGACACCTCCGCTGACGACGTCAATCTGGTCGCCGACATCGACGAGCCGACCGCCGAACCCGAGGCCGAGGCCAGCGCCGACGCCGAAGCCGAGGCCGGCGACGAAGCCGAAGCCAGCGACGACGTCGAGGCCGAGCCGACCTCAGAGGCCGACACCGACACCGACGAAGAGGACGACGACGAGGACGCAGCGCCGGCCCCCGAAGCCGAGGCAGAGGACACCGAAGCCGAGGCCGACGCGGAAGCCGACGCCGAGCCCGTCGCCGAGACCGACGATGATGCCGAGGACGAGGACGACGAGCCCACCGCGGCGGCCGACACCGACGACGAGGACGACGACGAGGACGAGCCCGTCGCGGAAGCCGACACCGACGACGAAGACGAGGACGACGAGGACGACGAGCCCGTCGCGGCGGCCGACACCGACGACGGCGACGAGGTGGACGAGGTGGACGAGGTCGACGAGGAGCTCGAGTACGCCGCCGCGGCGGCCCTCCCCCTGCGCCCCGGTGACGTGGCCGAGGAGCGGATCGTGCTGTGGAAGCCGAAGCGGGCGGAGAAGTTCCGGTCGCGGCTGGTGAAGGCGGAGTCCAAGTTCGTCGACGACCCGGTGAAGGCGTTGACGAAGGCGTCGGCGGTGGTGAGTGACGCCATCGAGACGCTGGCCGAGAAGCTGCAGGAGCAGCAGCTGGCGATCGACCCGCACCGCACGGCGAAGCACCCCGACACCGAGGCGATGCGGGTGGCGCTGCGGCAGTACAAGGAGTTCCTGGAGCGCGTGCTCGCACTCTGAGCGACCACGAAACAGCAAGCGACCAACGGAACAGCAAGCGACCAGCGGAACAGCAAGAGCGGGGCGGGCCGGAGTCATCGGCCCGCCCCGCTTTCGCGATTGACGCATGTCCAAGATTTCATCTACCGTTGAGTTCATCAACCGTTGAGTTTCCTGGGCCGGTGGGACCGGAGGACCGGAGGAACCGAAGATGACCAACGCGATCGAGGTGGAGCACCTCGTCATCGCGCGCGGCAGGCGGCCGGTGCTGCACGACCTCACCTGTACGGTGCCCCGCGGGAGCGTGACAGGGCTGCTCGGTCCGAGCGGCAGCGGCAAGACCACGTTCATGCGCGCCGTGGTCGGCGTGCAGAAGATCGTCAGCGGCACGGTCACCGTGCTCGGGCACCCCGCGGGGTCGAAGCCGCTGCGGGACAAGGTGGGCTACCTGACCCAGGCGCCGAGCGTCTACGCGGATCTCACGGTCAAGGAGAACGCACGGTACTTCGCCTCCCTGTACGGGCTGGGTGCCGCCGACGCCGACGCGGCCGTGTCCGACGTGGGGCTCAGCCAGGCGAAGGACCAGCTCGTCGGCACCCTGTCCGGCGGTCAGCGGGCCCGCGCCTCGCTCGCCTGCGCGATTGTGAGCAAGCCGCAGCTGCTCGTACTGGACGAACCCACCGTCGGGCAGGACCCGGTGCTGCGCAACGAACTCTGGCAACGCTTCCACGACCTGGCCCGGGCCGGCTCGACGCTGCTCGTGTCCAGCCACGTGATGGACGAGGCCGGGCGCTGCGACCGGCTCCTGCTCATCCGCGAAGGGCTGCTCATCGCCGACGAGTCACCCGCCGCCGTACGGGAACGTGCCGGCACCGACAACCTGGAAGAGGCGTTCCTGCGACTCGTACAGGCACAGGAGTCCGACAAGGAGAAGGTGGCCTGAGCCATGTCCGCCCGTTTGACGTTCGCGACCGCCGGCCGCATCCTGCGCCAGCTGCGGCACGACCGGCGCACGATCGCCCTGATCCTCGTGGTGCCGACCGTGCTGCTGACCCTCCTGCGCTACCTGTACGACGCGAGCCCCCAGCTCTTCGACCGCATCGGCTTGATCATGCTGGGCGTGTTCCCGCTGGTCATCATGTTCCTGCTGACCAGCGTCGCCATGCTCCGGGAGCGGACCAGCGGCACGCTGGAGCGGCTGCTCACCGCCCCGATCGGCAAGGTCGACATCCTGCTCGGCTACGGCATCGCGTTCACCGTCGCCGCCGCGGTGCAGGCGCTGATCGCCTCGACGCTCGCGTTCGTCCTCCTCGGCCTCGACACCCTCGGGCCGGCGTGGCTCGTCGGGGTGATCGCGGTCGGCAACTCGGTGCTCGGCATGGCGCTCGGGTTGCTGGTCAGCGCGTTCGCCAACAGTGAGTTCCAGGCGGTGCAGTTCATGCCGGCGGTGGTCCTGCCGCAGTTCCTGCTCTGCGGCCTGCTGCAGCCACGCGACCAGATGGCGGGCTGGCTGCAGGCGATCAGTGACGTGCTGCCGATGTCGTACGCGGTGGAGGCCCTCACCGAGCTCGGCTCCCACCCCGAACCGACCGGCGTCATGTGGCGGGACCTCGGCATCATCGTCGGGTGCGTGATCGTGGCACTCTTGCTCGGAGCGGCCACACTGCGCCGCCGTACCGCCTGAACGTCGCGACGGCGGCACGCCGGAACATCGGGAAGAGGCTCATGGCACGCACGGGACGGCGCCCCGGCAATCAGGACACCCGCCAGGCGATCCTGACCGCCGCCCGCGAGGCGTTCGCCGAACGCGGATTCGACGGCACGTCCATCCGCCAGATCGCCACCAGCGCCGGAGTCGACCCGGCGCTGGTCCATCACTACTTCGGGGCGAAGGACAAGCTGTTCCTCGCCACGATGGACGCCCCGGTCGACCCCGGCGAGCTGCTGCCGAAGATCTTCGAGGCCGGCGTCGACGGCGTCGGCGAGCGGCTCGTGCGCACCTTCCTCGGCGTGTGGGACTCCCCAGCCGGCTCCCCGGCCGCCGCCCTGTTCCGCAGCGCGATGCAGCACGAATGGTCCGCGCGGATGCTGCGCGAGTTCCTGGTCACGCAGATCCTGCGCCGCGCGACCGGCCACCTGAAGCTCGACCCCGCCGAGGCCCCGCGCCGCGCCGCGCTGGTCGCCTCGCAGATGGCCGGCATCGTCATGGTCCGGTACATCCTGAAGATCGAACCGATGGCGTCGATGTCCCAGGACGAGATCGTGCACAGCGTGGCGCCGACGATCCAGCGGTACCTGACCGAGCCGCTGCTGCCGCCGCCCGCCGACTGACCGCGGCACGCCGACCGACCGCGGCGAGCCCGGCGGCCTCAGTCGTCGACATCGGCGCAGTGCGTCCTGGCCTGCGGCGTCAGCAGCAGCCCGACCAGCCCCGCGGCGCAGCACACCGGCACCACCGCGAACGGCAACGGCGCCGGCAACAGCCACGTCAGCAGCGGCGCCATCGTGCCCACGAACCCCCAGAACACCAGGCTGGCCAGCCACGCCCAGTGCTCGCCGCGCTTGATGCGCGTGCCGAGGAAGACCAGCACCACCGCGAGCGGAAACAGGAACAGCACGGCATTGAAGAACAGCACGAAGTCCAGATAGCCGGTGCCACCCTGGTTCGCCGGGTCGACCTGCATCCCGGACAGCAACACCCCGAACGCGGTGAGCACAAGAGTCAACATGACCCCGCCGATCGCGTTGAACCCCGTCACCGCGACCCGGACCTGCATCGGCACGTATCGACGCCCCCCGGCTGGCACATCAGCCACTGTAGGCCCCGCACCCCACATCAACACACCCGACGCGCGGCGCCGTGACCGTCGCTGACCGACATCAACGAGTGCCCCGGCGAACAGCTTCTCTCAGGCGCCGCCGGGCCACCATGAGCCGCCCGCAGCACCCAACAGACGACACCTCGCAGCGCCGCCCCACCAGCAGCACCCCCGGGCAGCACTGCCTGACCGCCACCGCCACCACCACGACCACCGGCCGCCAGCAAGAGCCGCCAGCAACGGCCGGCCGAGAACGAACGGCCGGCTGGCGCCGACGCTCAGCGGGTCTGTTCGAGCCAGGATGCGTACAGCCGGCCGTAGACGGAGTCCGGGTCGGCGACCAGGGCGGCATGCGGGCCGCGCTGCACCACATGCCCCTTGTCGACGACGATGACCTCGTCGGCGCTCTGGGCGGTCGACAGCCGGTGCGCGATCGCGATGGTCGTGCGACCGCGGGTGACCGCGTCCAGGGTGCGCTGGAGCCGGACCTCGGTGGCGGGGTCGACGGCGCTGGTGGCCTCGTCGAGGACCAGCAGGTCGGGGTCGGCGACATACGCGCGGGCCAGGGCGACCAGCTGCCGCTCGCCCACCGACAGGGCCTCGCCGCGCTCGCCGACCTCGGTCTGCAGGCCGTCGCTGAGGCCGTCGACCCAGTCGATCAGGCCGAGCTCGGTGAACGCCAGCTCCAGGTCGACGTCGCTGAGGTCGGGCCGGGCGAAGCGGACGTTGTCGGCGACGGTCGCGTCGAAGAGGAACCCGTCCTGCGGGACCATGACGACCCGGCTGCGCAGCGAGTCGAAGCGGACCTCGGTGAGCGGCACCCCGGACAGCAGCACGCTGCCGGTGGTCGGGTCCATGAGGCGGGTCAGCAGCTTGGCGAACGTGGTCTTGCCGCTGCCGGTCTCGCCGACGACGGCGACGCGCGTGCGGGCGGTCACGGTCAGGTCGACATCGGTGAGGACCTCGGGGCCGCCCGGATAGGCGAAGTGCACGTGGTCGAACCGGACGTCGACAGCGCCCTCGGGCAGGTCACGGCCGGCGGCGCCGGGGTCGGCGACGTCGGGCTCGGTCTCGATGACGTCCAGCACGCGGCGCCAGCCGGCGATCGCGTTCTGCGCCTCGTTGAGCACCTCGGTGGCGACCTGCACCGGCTGGACGAACAGCGTGGCGAGGAACAGGAACGCGATGAGCTGGCCGATGCTCAGGTGGCCACCGACGCCGAGCAGGGTGCCGACGACGATCACGCTGCCGAGCGCGAGGCCGGCCGCGAGCTCGCCGAAGCTCATGCTCACGACGTTGTTGGTCTGGGCGCGGAACTGGGCGCGGCGGCTGCGCTCGATGGCGGTGTCGAGCCGCTCAGCGGTGCGCCGCTGCACGCCGTAGGCCCGCACGACGGGGGCGCCGACGACGCTCTCGGCGATCGCGCCGAGCATCACGCCGATGCTCTCGCGCACGTCGAGATACAGCACGCTGAGCCGGCGCTGGAAGTGCCGCACGACGAAGACCAGCGGCGCGAACGCGGCGATCACGACCAGCGTCAGCTGCCACGAGTAGAAGCACATGACGGCGGTGGTGACCACCAGCTGCCCGAGGCTGACCAGGAAGATGAGGCCGCCGAACTGCAGGAACTGGCTGATCTGGTCGACGTCGCCGGTGACCCGGGAGACAAGCGCACCGCGCCGCTCGGCCTGCTGGTGCAGCATCGACAGATCGTGGATGTGCCGGAACGTGCGGGTGCGCACGCCGGCCAGGGCGGTCTCGCTGACCGTGAACAGCCGCACGTTCATCAGGGCGGCGCTGAACATCGTCAGGAACAGCACGCCGGCGGTGATCGCCACGATGGTGGTGAGCACGCCGACGTCGGGGCCGCCGGGCGCGCGCAGCCCCTTGTCGATGCCCTGCTGGATGGCGACCGGCACGGCGACCCGGCCGGCGGTGGCGAGCACGGCGAGCCCGAGGGTGCCGGCGAGCCCGGTGAACAGCTCCGGCGACAGGCGCAGCCCGCGCCGCAGCACCCCCGCCTTCGCGGGCTCAGCGGCGACATCGACCGCGCTCACGCCGCCACCTCCGCTACGCTCCGGCGCCGGCCTGAGCCCCACCCTGAGCCAATGATTCGCAGCCCTCCGCTACGCTCCGAGCCGCTCATGCCGCCACCTCCGCTACGCTCCGGCGCCGGCCTGAGCCCCACCCTGAGCTGCTGATTCGCACCCCTCCGCTACGCTCCGAGCCGCTCATGCGGTCACGCTCTCCTCGTCGTCGAACACGTGCTCGCGCTCCTTCTCCGCCTCGGCCTTCTCGTAGGCGGTGACGAGGTCGG
This sequence comes from Dactylosporangium sp. NPDC050688, assembly GCF_040654515.1. Lineage (NCBI taxonomy): Bacteria > Bacillati > Actinomycetota > Actinomycetes > Micromonosporales > Micromonosporaceae > Dactylosporangium > Dactylosporangium sp. NPDC050688. The sequence continues at coordinate 118,548 of NZ_JBFAIC010000014.1, read as the reverse complement.
CGTAGCCGGGGACGGTGGCGAGCAGGTCGGCGTGGGTGCCGCGGGCGGCGACCCTGCCCCGCTCCAGGTAGACGACCTCGTCGGCGAGGGCGATCGTGGCCCGCCGGTAGGCCACGACGAGGATCGAGGCCTGCCGGTCGTCGTCGCGGCGCAGCGCGGCGAGGATCGCCGCCTCCACGCGCGGGTCGACGGCGCTGGTGGCGTCGTCGAGCACCAGCAGCCGCGGCGCGCCGGCGAGGGCCCGCGCGATGGTGAGCCGCTGCCGCTGCCCGCCGGACAGCGACGTGCCGCGCTCCCCCACCGTCGTGTCGAGCCCGTCGGCGAGCTGCTTGACGAACCCGTCGGCCTGCGCGAGCCGCAGCGCGGACCAGGCGGCCTCGTCGTCGACGGGGTGGCCGGCGGCGGTGCGCCGGTCGAGGGTCACGTTGCCCCGCACGGTGTCGTCGAAGACGAACGGCACCTGCGCGACCAGGGCGACCGTGCCGGCGAGCGCCTCCTGGGTGAGCTCGCGGGCGTCGACGCCGTCGAGGCGCACGGCGCCGGCGTGCGGGTCGACCAGCCGGGCGGCGAGGGCGGCGACCGTCGACTTGCCGGAGCCGGTGGAGCCGACGAGCGCGACGGTGCGCCCGGCCGGCACGTCGAACGTGACCCCGCTGAGCACGTCGCCGCCGCGCCGGCCGTCGGTGTCGGTGTCGGTGTATGCGAAGTGGACGTCGTCGAAGCGCAGCGCCGCCGGCTTGTGCACCTCGGGCAGCGTGGTCGAGCCGTAGGCCATGTCGCCCTCGGCGTCCAGCACGTGCCGGATCCGCTCCCAGCCCACGACGCTGCGCGGCAGCTCGGCGAGGACCCAGCCGATCGCCCGGACGGGGAACGCGAGGACCGTGAACAGGAACGCGGCGCTGACCACCTCGGACACCTCGACCGCGCCCTGCCCGAAGCGCAGGCCGCCGACGACGAGCACGGCGAGGGTGCCGATGCTGGGCAGCGCGTCGAGCACCGGGTCGAACATGGCCCGGACCCGCCCGACCTGGATCGTGGCGTCGCGCAGCTCGACGGTCTTGGCGGAGAACCGCTCGGTCTCGGCGGCCTCCCGGCCCATCGTCTTGACCACGAGCGCGCCGTCGAAGCTCTCGTGCGCGACCGCGCTCACCTCGGCCCGCAGCTGCTGGGACTTCGCCACCCGGGGCGCCATCCGGCGCGAATAGGCGACGTTGACCGTGAGCAGGGTGGGGAAGACGGCGACACCGACCAGCGCGAGCGCCCAGTCGGTGGCGAAGAGCGAGGCGATCGCGGCGACCAGCATGACGACGGTGCCGACGGCCATCGGGAACGGCGCGATCGGATACCACGCCGACTCCACGTCGGCGTTGGCGTTGGACAGCAGCGTGCCGGTCGCGTGGCGCTGGTGCCATTCCAGGGGCAGCCGCAGGTAGCGGCGGGTCACGGCCTGCCGGTAGCGCGCCTGCAGGCGGAACTGCATGGCGCCGGCGCCGAGCCGCCGGCCGAAGATGCCGAGGATCTTGCCGAGGCTGACCGCCAGGATCGCGGCGCCGCCGAGCAGTAGCGTGCCGGTGGTGACGTGGCGGTCGTCGATGGCGGGCAGGGCGATCTCGCCGACGACCCAACCGGAGACGAACGCGGTGGCGATCGTGAGCAGGCTGAAGACCACGCTGCCGACGACCGAAATGGCGAACATGTGAGGCTCGTCACGGACGGCCCGGCCGAGCACCCACAGCCCCTTGAGGAGCACCTTGCCGCTGGTCACATCCGCCCTCCGTCGCGTCTGGCCGGTAAGTCGCCCCAGCCGTGTGCAACCTTACCGACGCGGTACGACAGAAAGCGGTCCTGACGGGACCCCGCTAGCGTTACGTGCATGACTTCCTTCGCGCGGGCCGAGCGCCTGGCGCTCGCCGACACCCTCCTGGCGGCCGGTCCGGACGCGCCGACGCTCTGCGCCGGGTGGGCGACCCGCGACCTCGCCGCGCACCTGGTGCTGCGGGAGCGCCGGCCCGACGCGGCGGCCGGCATCCTGCTCAAGGCGGCCGCCGGGCACACCGCGAAGGTCCAGGCGGGCCTGGCCGCCGGCGACTACGCGGCCCTCGTCGGCAAGGTCCGCAGGCCGCCGTTCTGGTTCGGCCCCGGCTTCGCCGAGGAGGCGGTCAACCTCACCGAGTTCCTCGTCCATCACGAGGACGTGCGCCGCGCCGCGCCCGGCTGGACACCGCGGACCCTCGACCCGGCCTACGAGCGGGCCGTCGCCGGCCGGATCAAGCAGTCGGCCCGGCTGGCGGTCCGCCGCTTCCCGGCCGCGATCACGGTCGAGCCGGAGCAGGGCACCCCGTTCACGGTCGGCGCGGGCGGCGAGGCACTGGCCGTACACGGGAAACCCTCGGAACTCCTGCTGTTCTTCACGGGCCGGCAGGCCGTCGCGGACGTCACCGTGACCGGTCCGGAAGCGCTCGCCGACCGGCTCCGCACGGCGCGGCTCGGTCTGTGACGGCATCGACGCGCTGAGTCTCGAATCTGGTTCCAGTCAAGGAGAACTACGTTTCGATTTCGGGTCTAGCCGGTAACACGACCGACCCTCTACCCTCCAGTAACCGACGGGACGTGATGCCAGTCACCGTGACGTCCACGCCAGCCTCGGAGGGCCTCCCCCATGACCAAGCGGCTCGAACTGCCTTACCGCTCGATCCCGGACATGTTCCTGCACCGCGTGGCCGAGACCCCGGACAAGCGGGCGTTCGGCAAGCCCGCCGCCGACGACGCCGGCGACCCGGTCTGGCTGACCTGGCGCGAGGTCGACGAGCACGCCCGCGCGATCGGCGCCGGACTCACCAGCCTCGGCGTGCGCCCCGAGGACCGCGTCGGCATCCTGGCCAACACGCGGCTCGACTGGATCCTCGCCGACCTCGGCATCATGCTCGCCGGGGCAGCCACCACCACGGTCTACCCGACGACCGAGCCCGAGGACGCCGTCTACATCGTCGCGGACTCCGGCTCGAAGGTGCTCTTCGCCGAGAACGCGGCCCAGGCCGCCAAGCTCGACGGCGCCGCCCTGCCCGACCTCGTCGCGATCGTGCTCATCGACGGCGAGCCCACTGGCGCCGAGCACACGAAGACCCTGTCGCTCGCCCAGCTGGAGGCGGCCGGGCGCGAGGCGCTCGCCGCCGATCCCGAGCTCATCGAGCGGATCGTCGCCGGCATCACCGGCGACCAGCTCGCCACCCTGATCTACACGTCCGGCACGACCGGCCGCCCGAAGGGCGTCGAGCTGATGCACCTCGGCTGGGTCTGGCAGGGCCACACCCAGCTCGAAACGGGCCTGCTCAACGCCGACGACCTGCAGTACCTGTGGCTGCCGCTGTCGCACTCGTTCGGCAAGACCCTGCTGTGCGGCATCCTGTACGTCGGGCTCCCCACGTACGTCGACGGCCGCGTCGACAAGCTCATCGACAACCTCGGCAAGATCCAGCCGACGCTCATGTGCGCCGCGCCCCGCGTCTTCGAGAAGGTCTACAACCGGGTCGTCACCGGCGCCCAGGCCGACGGCGGCGCCAAGCTGAAGATCTTCACCTGGGCGCTCAAGGTCGGCAAGCAGGCATCGGCCGAGCGTCTCGCCGGCCGGCAGCCCGGCGGCCTGCTCAAGTTCCAGGCCGGCATCGCCGACAAGCTGGTCTTCAGCAAGCTGCGCGCCCGCCTCGGCGGCCGGATGCGCGCCATGGTGTCCGGCTCCGCACCGCTGTCGAAGGAGATCGGCGAGTTCTTCTTCGCCGCCGGCCTGCCGATCCTGGAGGGCTACGGCCTGACCGAGACGTCCGCCGGCTCGTTCGTCAACCGCGAGGCCGCCCCCCGCATCGGCACCGTCGGCCAGGCCCTCGGCGACCTGGAGGCCAAGCTCGACACCGACGGCGAGGTCCTGCTCAAGGGCACGCCGATCATGCGCGGCTACCACAACCTGCCCGACGAGACCGCCGCCGCGTTCACCGAGGACGGCTGGTTCCGCACCGGCGACATCGGCGAGCTCGACGCCGACGGCTACCTGCGCATCACCGACCGCAAGAAGGACCTGATCAAGACGTCCGGCGGCAAGTACGTCGCGCCGAGCCACATCGAGGGCCTGTTCAAGTCGGTGTGCCCGTACACCTCGCAGTGCGTCGTCGTGGGCCAGGCCCGCAACTACGTCACGATGCTCGTCACCCTCGACCCGGACGCCATCAAGGGCTGGGCCGAAGGCACCCCGCTCGCCGGGAAGTCCTACGACGAGATCGCCTCGTCGCCCGAGGCGAACGCCCTCGTCGAGGGTTACGTCAAGGAGCTCAACACCAAGCTCAACCGCTGGGAGACGGTGAAGAAGTTCACCATCCTCAGCCGCGACCTCTCCATCGAGGACGGCGAGCTCACGCCGTCGCTCAAGGTCAAGCGCCGCGTGGTCGAGAAGTCCTTCGCCTCGGACATCGACCGCATGTACGCAGGGTCGCTCGCCGAACTCTGATCACACCCCACAGTGTCATGGCCCCCGGGAACCGCCACCCCGGGGGCCATGACGCTTTTCCGGGCTCAGACCCGTCATGTTTCCTGCTCAGGTCCGTCGTGGGCACGGCCGTCGCTCCCGTCAGCCACCGGTCGGGCCCTGGCGGCCCTCCCTGCCAGGCCCGCGTGCAGTCACCCCGGACGCGACCTGCCGGCCGCGACAAACGCGGCCATGGACGGCCGCGACGCGGCCTGCCGGCCGCGAACAAGCCCCGCGGCTAGGCTTGTCGCGGGCTGGACAAGGTCAACGCGTCCGGCTCAGGCCACCACGACCGGGGAGGACCAGGCGTGCCGGCGCGGGCGGTCCAGGTCGGCGCGCGCCGCCGCGAGCCGGCGGACCGCCTCGACCAGGTCGGCCTCCGGCAGCGTGTACGGCAGCCGCATGAACCGCTCCATGGTCCCGTCCGCGCCGAAGCGGGGCCCCGGCGCGACCCGCACGCCGAGCTCCTCCGCCGACCTGGCCAGGGCGCTGGACACGGGCGCGTCGAGCTCGACCCACAGCACCATGCCGCCGCCCGGCAGGACGAAGCGCCAGTCCGGCACCTCGGCGCGCAGCGCGGCGGCGAGGGTGTCGCGGCGGGCGAGCAGCTGGCGGCGGCGGGCGGTGACGATCGCGTCGCGGCGGCGTAGCAGCTGCACGGCGACGAGCTGGTCGAGCACCGGCGACGCCATGTCGACGCCGACCCGGGCCGCGGCGAGCCGCGCGATCAGCGGTGCCGCGCCGCGCACCCAGCCGATGCGCAGGCCGCCCCAGTACGGCTTGCTCATGCCGCCGATCGTGAGCACGCGGGCGCTGCGGTCGAAGGTGGCCACCGACGGCGGCATCGCGACGTCGTCGAGGGCGAGGTCGACGAACGACTCGTCGATGATCAGGTCGGTGCCGGCGGCGTGCGCGGCGGAGGGCAGCCGCTCCCGCAGCGCCGTCTGCATGAGGTGGCCGGTCGGGTTGTGGAAATCCGGGATGAGGTAGGCGACCCGCGCCTGCGCGGCCCGGACCGTGGACAGCAGCAGGTCCTCATCCCAGCCGTCGGGGCCGATCGCGTACGCACTGACGCGGGCCCGGCTGGCGGTGAAGGCGCTCAGCGCGTTCGGGTACGTCGGCGTCTCGACGAGGGCCCGCTGCCCGGGCGCGACGAGCAGCCGCAGCAACAGATCCAGGGCCTGCTGGACGCCGCCGGTGACCATGACCTGGTCCGGGTCGGTCGGCAGCCCCCGCTCGGTGTACAGGTCGGCGATCGCCTCGCGCAGCACCGGCAGGCCCATCGGCTGGTAGCCGGCGCCGAGCGTGTACGGGGCGAGATCGGCGACGGCGTCGGTGGCGGCCTCGGCGAGCTCCGCCGGGGCGGGCATCGCGGCGCAGCCGAGGTCGATGAGATCGGCGTCGTCGCTCGGTGTCCACAACCCCGACGTACCGACGCGGTGGCCCGCGGGCAGCGCGGTCCAGCTGCCGGCGCCGCGGCGGCTGCTGAGGTGGCCGCTGTCGCGCAGCTCACGGTAGGCGGCGGTGACGGTCGTGCGGCTGATGCCGAGCGCGGCGGCGAGCTCCCGCTCCGCGGGCAGCCGCACCCCGAGGGCCAGCCGGCCGTCGATGAGCAGGCCACGCACGGCGCTGGCGAGCACCACGTACTCCGGGCGGCGCCCGGCGGGGCCGCGCACGCCGACGGCGACCTGCCAGGCGTTGAGCATGCGGGCCAGTTGTGCCCCGCGGACGATCGCGGACAAGGCCAGTCCCCTTAAATTGGCTCTTTCTGCGGGATTGATTGGCCTTAGGGTGGCATGCGTGACCCCCGCAGGCAAGACCAATACCATGCCACTGCGCCACCGTTTCGGGCGCCGCTTCGTCCAGCTGCAGGCGGGTCTGATCCTGTACGGCGCGAGCCTCGCCCTGCTCGTCCGGGCGCGCCTGGGCCTCGACCCGTGGGACGTGTTCCAGCAGGGCATCTCCCTGCGGACCGGGCTGAGCTTCGGCACCGTGGTCGCCGCGGTCGGCGCGCTCGTACTGCTCCTGTGGATCCCGCTGCGCCAGCGGCCGGGGCTGGGCACGGTCAGCAACGTCCTGGTCGTCGGCGCCGTCGCCGACCTCGCGCTGCACGTCGTGCCGGACGCGCAGGCGTGGTGGCTCCGCGGCGCGTTCATGGTCGCCGGCGTGATGCTCAACGCCGTCGCGACCGGCATGTACATCGGCGCGCGGCTGGGGCCCGGCCCGCGTGACGGGCTGATGACCGGCCTGTCGGAGCGCTTCGCCTGGCTGTCCATCCGGGCCGCCCGGACCTCGATCGAGGTGACCGTGCTCGCCGCCGGATTCCTGCTCGGCGGCTCGGTCGGCGTCGCGACGGTGCTGTACGCGTTCGGCATCGGCCCCCTCACGCAGCTGTTCCTGCCGTGGTTCGAGGTGCGGGCCCCTCGACCGGCACCGCCGGCTCCGGCGGCACCTGCGCTGGCCTGACCCGCGCCGCACCGAGCAGCACCCCGCCGAGGATCGCGGCCCCGCCGGCGGCGTCGTACCAGTGGATCCGCTCACCGAGCAGGAGCGCCGAGGACACGATGGCGAACACCGGCGCCAGGGCCGCGAACGGGGCCACCGTCGCCGCGTCGTAGCGGGCGATCAGCCGCCCCCACACGCCGAAGCCGAACAGGGTGCTGAGATAGGCGATGTACGCGATCGCGCCGACCGCGGTCAGGTCCAGGCCGCGCAGGGTGTGCCACACCTCGGCCGGCCCGTCGACGGCGAGGCTCAGCACGAGCAGCGGCGGGGTCGCCACGGCACTCACCCACACCATGAAGTTGAGCATGTCGGTGGCCTGGGCCTTGCGCATCGCGATGTTCGCCAGGCCCCAGGCCGCGCCGGCCGCGATGACCAGCAGGAACGCGCCGACCGGCCGGTCCAGGCCGAGCTGCGAGGCGATCAGCACGATCCCGGCGCCGGACAGGGCCACCCCGGCGAGGCGGCGCGGCCCCGGCCGGTCGCGCAGCAGTACCACCGCGAACACGAGCGTGAAGACCACCTGGCTCTGCAGGACCAGCGCCGACAGCCCGGACGGCAGCCCGGCCGCCATCCCGGCGAAGAGCAGCGAGAACTTCACCACGCCGAGCGCGACCCCGGTCGCGATCACCCACCGCCACGGCACCTTCGGCCGCCCGACCAGCAGCACCGCCGGCAACGCGGCCACCCCGAAGCGCAGCGCGCAGAACAGCAGCGGGGACATGCTGTCCAGGCCGACGTGGATGACCACGAAGTTCACGCCCCAGACGGCCGAGACCAGGATCGCCAGGGCGACGTCACGATGCTTCATGCCCCGATCTTGTGCCGGTACGACCGTGAAGCACCATCGAAAGGTTCTACATCATCGTTGTAGCATCGCTTCATGCTCGACCTCCCCCGCCTGCAGGCGCTGCGGGCCGTCGCCGTGTTCGGCACGGTCACGGCCGCCGCGGGAGCTCTGCACTGCACCCCCTCGGCGATCTCCCAGCACCTCGCGAAGCTCGAACGTGAGACCAGGAGCACGCTCGTGGAGAAGGACGGCCGCCGGCTGCGGCTCACCGGGGCCGGCCGGATCCTCGCCGAACACGCCGGACGGATCCTCGCCGGCGTCGAGGAGGCCGAGGCCGCGCTCGCCGCGCACCAGGAGACGGTGTCGGGGCACCTGAGCATCGCCTCGTTCCCGACCGCGTGCCGCGGCCTGCTGCCGCACGCCCTGCGCAGCCTCGCCGTCGACCACCCGCGGCTGGAGCCGACCCTGCAGGAGGGCGACCGGCAGGACTCGTTCGGCGGCGTCCTGCGCGGCACCGTCGACGTCGCCGTCATCGACGAGTGGCTCGACCTGCCGGCCGACTACCCGGCCGGGCTGGCCAGCCTCGAGCTGGGCCTCGACGTCGGCGACCTGATCCTGCCCGTCGACCACCCCCTCGCCGGCCGCTCCGGGCCGGTCCACATCGACGACCTGCGCGGCGAACGGTGGATCGCCTCGAAGCCCGGCACCGTCTGCCACGACTGGCTGCAGCGGATGCTGCCCGGCGCCCGCCCGACAATCCTCGTCAACGAGTTCGAGACCCAGCTGACGTTCGTCGCCGAACGGCTCGGCGTCGCGTTCATCCCGCGGCTGGCCCGCAGCACCCTCCCGCCTGGCGTCGTGGCCCGCCCGATCACCCCGGAGGCGGCCCGCCGGGTCAGCGTCGTCTGGCGCGCCGCCGCCAGCGGCCGCCCAGCCGTCGCCGCCACCGTCACCGCCCTGCGCGAAGCCTGGTCCCACCGCGACCACTGGGCCGGCGACATGTCCGTTCATGTCGTATAACTGCAGCTCAGAGCATGTTTTGCGAGTTAAACGCTCACTCACTCATTCATTTCTGCGAGTTTCACCGGCGCCCCTTACATTGATGTCATGGCCATCTTCGGACGCACCCGCACAGCCACCGGCGCAGGCGTCCTGGCGACGCTGCTCCTCGTACTGATCTTCGGCAACCAGATCTTCTCGGAATGGGCCGACCGCCACGCCGACACGAAGACCGTGTGGGGCTGGTTCCTCAACCTGCTCACCTGGCCACGCTGGTGGCTCGTCCCCCACGACGACTCGGGCAAGGCCGCCCGGGAGCTGCTCGCCAACGACCTCAAGGCCCTCCTGCTGGTCCTCTTCACCGCCCTGATCCTCGCGATCGCCGGCCGCTCCATCGTCACCGGCGGCGGCGCGTTCATCGTGGGCTGGGCGTCGCTCATCTTCGGCGCCGCGCTCGCCGCCTTCGCCACCGACTTCCTCATCGCCGACCCCACCCTGCTCAGCGCGTTCGCCGCAGCCGCGGCCGCCGCCGGCTACGGCCTGTTCGTCGGCTGGCTGGTCGGGATCGCCGTCACCACCGGCAAGCGCGGCGACTGATCCGCCCCTTTCGCTGCCGGCGCACGCTTTCCACACACCGGTGCAGACCAGCCTGAATCGGCGCCCCGCTCGCCGTTTCGGGCGCCCGGGCGCGTATCAGCGCCGCCGGCCGCGTCAGCCATCGGCGCGTCAGCCATCGGCCGAAACAACCGACGGCCGCGTCGGCCGCCGGCGCGTTGCCGGCGTCGCTGCACGGCGGGCAGGTCAGCGGACCGGGTGGCCGGCCTCGCGCAGTGAGGTCTTCACGTCACCGATCGACAGGTCGCCGAAGTGGAACACGCTGGCGGCGAGGACCGCGTCTGCGCCCGACGCGATCGCAGGAGCGAAGTGCTCGACCGCCCCGGCGCCGCCGCTGGCGATGACCGGGATCGTCACGACCGCGCGGACGGCCTTGATGAGCTCCAGGTCGAACCCGTCCTTGGTGCCGTCGGCGTCCATCGAGTTGAGCAGGATCTCGCCGGCGCCGAGCTCGGCGACCCGGGCCGCCCACTCGACCGCGTCGAGGCCCGCGCCGCGGCGGCCGCCGTGGGTGGTGACCTCGAAGCCGCTCGGCTGGCCGGCCGCCCGGCGCACGTCGAGGGACAGGGTCAGCACCTGGTTGCCGAACCGCTCGGCGATCTCGGCGATCAGCTCCGGCCGGGCGATCGCCGCCGTGTTGACGCCGACCTTGTCCGCACCGGCGCGCAGCAGCGTGTCCACATCGGACACGGCGCGCACGCCACCGCCGACGGTCAGCGGGATGAACACCGTCTCCGCGGTGCGGCGCACCACGTCGAGCATGGTGGCCCGGCCGTCGGACGAGGCGGTCACGTCGAGGAAGACCAGCTCGTCGGCGCCGGCGGCGTCGTACGCGGCGCCGAGCTCGACGGGGTCACCGGCGTCGCGGAGGTTGACGAAGTTGACCCCCTTGACGACCCGGCCCGCGTCGACGTCCAGACACGGGATCACCCGCACCGCCACGCTCATGACGCCGACTCCTCCAGGACCTGCAGGGCCTCGGTCACGTCGAACGCGCCCGCGTACAGCGCCTTGCCGACGATGACGCCCTCGACGCCGGCCGGCTCCAGGGCGGCGAGCTGGCGCAGGTCGTCGAGCTTCGACACGCCGCCGCTGGCGATGACCGGCTTCTTGGTGCGGCCGGTGACCTCCAGCAGCAGGGTCAGGTTCGGGCCGGTGAGGGTGCCGTCGCGCATGACGTCGGTGACCACGTACCGGGCGCAACCGGCCTTCTCCAGCCGGTCGAGCACCTCGAACAGGTCGCCGCCCTCCTTGGTCCAGCCGCGCGCGGCGAGCTGGTGGCCGCGCACGTCGAGCCCGACCGCGACCTGGTCGCCGTAGGTGGCGCAGACGTGGTCGCACCATTCGGGGTTCTCCAGGGCGGCGGTGCCGAGGTTGACCCGGGTCGCGCCGGTGGACAGGGCCGCCAGCAGCGACGCCTCGTCGCGGATGCCACCGGACAGCTCCACCTGCACGTCGAGCCGGCGCACCACGTCGGCGAGCAGCTCCGCGTTGGAGCCCCGCCCGAACGCGGCGTCGAGGTCGACGAGGTGGATCCACTCGGCGCCCTGCCGCTGCCAGGCCAGGGCGGCCTCCAGCGGGTCACCGTACGTGGTCTCGCTGCCGGCGGCGCCCTGGACGAGACGGACCGCCTGGCCGTCGGCGACGTCGACGGCGGGCAGAAGCTGCAGGGCCATGGTTCCAGTTCCTTCGGTCAGGTGCGGCGGTCGAGTCAAAGGTCAAAGGTCAAAGGTCAAGGGTCGGAGATCGGAGGTCAAAGTCGAAGTCGAGGGCAACGCGTCGGGGGCAGGAGCAAAGATCGCCTGGTCAGATGCGCCGGTCCAGGACGAGCACGGTGAGCGCCGGAGTGGCGACGATGACGAGGGCGCTCAGCCCGATCCGTGCCGCGACGGATTCGACGAGCAGCCAGATGAGCATGAGTGCCAGCAGGACGAGCAGGACGATGACGGAGCGCTGGCCCCGGGAGCGGCGTGCGAAGAGCTTACCGGTGCGGCCGACCTTGACCTTCGGCACCAGCCGGCGCAGCGCGGCCCGGCGCTGGCGGCGCTGCTCGGCCTTGCGCAGGCGTTGCGCCCGCTCGGCCTCCAGCACCGCCCGCCGCCGGGCACGCTCCTTAGACAAGGCTGCCGAGCCAGTTGGCCAGCAGCGTCGCGCCCGCGTCGCCGGACTTCTCCGGGTGGAACTGGGTGGCGCGCAGCACCTCGGACTCGAACGCCGCGACGAACGGCTCGCCGTGCACCGTGGTCGCGACGCTGATGCCCGCGGCCCGCTGGGCGTCGACGGGGGTCGGCGCGTAGGAGTGCACGAAGTAGAACCGGGTGTCGGCGGGCAGCCCGGCGCCGAGGACGGTGTCCACGGGCCAGTCCACCGTGTTCCAGCCCATGTGCGGCACGACCGGGGCGTGCAGGATGGTGACCGCGCCCGGTGCCAGGCCGAGGCCCTTGGTGACGACGCCGTGCTCCTCGCCCTCGTCGAAGAGGACCTGCATGCCGACGCAGATGCCGAGGACCGGCGCGCCGGTGCGGACCCGCTCGACGATCGTCGGGCCGGCGCCGAGCTCGTCGATGCCGGCCATGCAGGCCGCATACGCGCCGACGCCCGGCACGACGAGGCCATCGGCGCGGGCCGCCTTGTCCAGGTCGGACGTGACCTCGACGTCGGCGCCGACCCTGGCGAGGGCCCGCTCGGCGGAGCGCAGGTTGCCGGAGCCGTAGTCGAGGATGACCACCTTCTTCATGTCGTCCCCCTCACAGCCAGAGCAGGCCGCCGGCCGCGGCGACCGCGGCGAGCAGCAGCGTGATCACGAACGGCGTCTTGGACGTGCTCTGCTGCCGCAGCGACAGCGCGCCGCCGAGCAGCAGCCCGGCGAGGCCGAGCAGGAGGATGCTCACAGGGCACCCTTGGTGCTCGGCACGACACCCGCGTTGCGGGGGTCGAGCGCGCACGCCTGGCGCAGGGCCCGGGCGACCGCCTTGAACTGTGCCTCGACGATGTGGTGCGCGTCGGGCTGGGCGCCGTGGCGGCCCGCGCGCAGGATGCTGACGTGCAGCGTCACCTTGGCGGAGTGCGCGAAGGACTCCCAGATGTGCCGGGTCAGGCTGGTCGGGTAGTTGCCGCCGATGTGCGGGGCGATGTTGGCCGGCTCGTCGTGGACCATGTACGGCCGGCCGGACAGGTCGACGACGGCCGAGGCGAGCACCTCGTCGAGCGGGACCTGGGCGTTGCCGTACCGGGTGACGCCGGCCTTGTCGCCCAGCGCCTCGGCGAACGCGGCGCCGAGCGCGAGCGCGGTGTCCTCGACCGTGTGGTGCGCGTCGATCTCGAGGTCGCCGACGGTGTGCACGCGCAGGTCGAACCCGCCGTGCTTGGCGATCTGGTTGAGCATGTGGTCGTAGAAGCCCACGCCGGTGGAGATCTCACCGACCCCGGTGCCGTCGAGGTCGAGCTCCACGGAGACCTTGGTCTCCTTGGTGACCCGCTCGATCTTGGCGGTGCGACTCACAGCAACTCCTCCAGTGCATTCAGGAACGCGTCGGTCTCCTCGGGCGTGCCGGCGGTGACCCGCAGCCAGCCGGGGACGCCGACGTCGCGGATCAGCACACCGCGGTCGAGCAGCGCCTGCCAGACCCCCTTGCTGTCGTCGCGGGGCGCGGCGAACAGCACGAAGTTGGCGTCGCTGTCGGCGACCCGCAGGCCCCAGCCGCGCAGCGTGGCGACGATCCGGTCGCGCTGGGCCTTCACCGCGTCGACGGTCGACAGCAGCGCGGCGGTGTGTGCGAGCGCGGCCCGCGCGGCGGCCTGGGTCAGCGCCGAGAGGTGGTACGGCAGCCGCACCAGCTGCACCGCGTCGACGACCGCGGGATCGGCGGCGAGGTAGCCGACCCGCCCGCCGGCGAGCGCGAACGCCTTGCTCATCGTGCGGGTGACCACGAGCCGCGGGAACTGCTCGATCAGCGACAGCGCGAACGGCGTGCCCGGCCGGGCGAACTCCGCATACGCCTCGTCGACGAGCACCATCCCGTCGGCGGCGGCCGCGACGGCCCGCACCACGTCGAGCGGCAGGGCCGTGCCGGTCGGGTTGTTGGGCGAGCAGAGGATGACCACGTCGGGCCGGTGCTCGCGGACCTTCGCCACGGCGTGCTCGGCGCTCAGCGTGAAGTCGTCGCCGCGCCGCCCGTCGATCCAGGCGGTGCCGGTGCCGGCGGCGAGCAGCGGGTGCATCGAATACGACGGGGTGAACCCGAGCGCGGTGCGGCCGGGCCCGCCGAACGTCTGCAGCAGCTGCTGCTGGATCTCGTTGGAGCCGTTGGCCGCCCACACGTTGCGCCAGGTCAGCCCGTGCCCCAGGTAGGCGGCGAGGTCGGTGCGCAGCGCGACGGCGTCGCGGTCCGGGTAGCGGTTGAGGTCGCGCAGGACCGCACCGAGCGCCTTCTCCATCTCCGCGACGGCCTCGTCGGGCAGCGGGTAGGAGTTTTCGTTGGTGTTGAGCCGCACGGCCACGTCGAGCTGCGGCGCACCATACGGCGTGAGGCCGCGCAGCTCGTCGCGCAGCGGGAGATCGGACAGGGACGTCACTGGGCGAACCTCACCTTCACGGCGGCGCCGTGCGCCGGCAGGTCCTCGGCCTCGGACAGGGCGACCACGTGGTCGGCGACCTCGGCGAGGGCGTCGCGACCGTATTCGATGAGCTGCACGCCGCGCAGGAACGTCTGCGTCGACAGCCCCGAGGAGTGCCGGGCGCAGCCGCCGGTGGGCAGCACGTGGTTGGAGCCGGCGCAGTAGTCGCCGAGCGACACCGGCGACCAGGCACCGACGAAGATGGCGCCCGCATGCCACACGCGTTCGGCGACGGCCCGCGCGTCGCGGGTCTGGATCTCCAGGTGCTCGGCACCGTACGCGTCGACGACCCGCAGGCCCTGCTCCAGGTCGTCGACGATGACCGTCGCGGACTGGGTGCCGGTGAGCGCCTCGGTGACCCGCTGCAGGTGCTTGGTGGCCGCGACCTGCCGGGCGACCTCCTGCTCGACCGCCTCGACGAGCTCCAGCGACGGCGTGACGAGCACGCTCGCCGCGAGGGGGTCGTGCTCGGCCTGGCTGATCAGGTCGGCGGCGACGTGCCGCGGGTCGGCGGTGTCGTCGGCGAGGATCGCGATCTCGGTCGGCCCGGCCTCGGCGTCGATGCCGACCACGCCGCGCAGCAGGCGCTTCGCGGCGGTCACCCAGATGTTGCCCGGGCCGGTGATCATGTCGACCGGCTCGCAGGCCTCCTGGTCGCCGTAGCCGAACATGGCGACCGCCTGGGCGCCGCCGACCGCATAGACCTCGTCGACGCCCAGCAGCGCGCACGCGGCCAGGATGTTGACGTTGGGCAGGCCGGTGTCCTTCTGCGGCGGGCTGGTGACCGCGATCGACGGCACGCCCGCGACCTGGGCCGGCACCACATTCATGATCACACTGGACGGGTACACGGCGAGACCGCCGGGCACGTAGAGCCCCACCCGGCGGACCGGGATCCACCGCTGGGTGACGGTGCCGCTGGTGCTCAGCAGCGTCGTGACCTCGGTGCGGCGCTGGTCGCCGTGGACCTTGCGGGCCCGCTTGATCGACTCGAGCAGCGCGGCGCGGACCGCGGGGTCCAGGCCGGCCTCGGCCGCGGCGATCGCCTCGGCGGGCACCCGCAGGCCGGTCAGCTCCACCCCGTCGAGCCGGCGGGTGGCGTCACGGACCGCGCTCGCCCCATGCTCGCGGACCGCCTCGACGATCGGGCGCACCTGCTCGGTGGCGACGGAGACATCAAGGGCGGCACGGGGCAGCAGACGGCGCGGATCCGTGGTGGAGCCGCGCAGGTCGATCCGGTTCAGCACCCTTGGGAGTCTAGGCGGAAGCACTGACAATTATTCCGTCGCGTCCCGCTGTGCGGGCTGTCGGGATTGTGCCCAGCGCCAGTTCAGCTCGGCCGCGCCGGGCGGCGGTCCGGGCAGCGCGGCCCCGTCTGCACGCCGCATCCCGTCCAGCATCAGGGCCAGGTGGCGGCGGCGCAGCTCGGCGGTGCGCTCACGGCCCGGCACGCGGATCGCGGCGCACGCCTCGAGGATCAGCGTGACGTCCGCCACCACGACGTCCGGGCGCAGCGTCCCGTCCTCGTGCGCCCTGGCGACGAGGTCGCCGGCGAGGTCACCGGCGCGCACGGCGTCGGCGCGCATCTGCGGGGTCGGGGTGAACGTGCCCGCCAGGTGCACGGTGAGCGAGTGCACGTCCGCGTCGACCACCCCGCGCAGGAACCTGACGAGGGCGGACCACCCGTCGGCCTCCGCGGCGGCGCCTTCGGCCTCGGCGATGTACGTGCGCAGCCCGTCGTGGCACAGCGTGCGCAGCAGGTCGTCCTTGCCCTTGTACCGCCGGTACAGCGCGCTGATCCCGACCCCGGCCCGCTCCGCGACGGCGGCGATCGGCGCCTTCGGGTCCTCCAGGAACACGTCGCGCGCGGCGGCCAGGATGGTGCCGTCGTTGCGGGCCGCCTGCACCCGCCGGCCGGACAGGTTCGTCATGCGGCCACTGTACCGGCATCCGGAACGGACCGTTCCGCTCTGCCTTGCACCGGGTGTACTGCGAACGGCGACGTGCCGGAATTGCGGCTGGCTCGGTAGGCTTCGCCCCGTGGAGGAAGCGAACGGACCCGAGCGGACCCTCCTACCGCTGTTCCCCCTCGGCACCGTGCTGTTCCCGGGGCTGGTGCTGCCCCTGCACGTGTTCGAGCCCCGCTACCGCACGCTCGTGCAGCACCTCGCCGAGCTGCCCGCCAGCCTCCCGCGCGAGTTCGGCGTGATCGCGATCCGCCGCGGCTGGGAGGTCGGCCGTGTCGACGGCGAGCAGGGCGAGACCACCGACGCGTCGATTACCGCCGGCGAGTCCCTGTCGCTGTACGAGATCGGCTGCGCCGCCGAGATCCGCCAGCTCACGGAGCTGCCCGACGGCCGGTTCGACCTGATGACCGTCGGCCGCCGCCGCTTCCGGCTGCTGGGCCTCGCCCGCAACGACGCCCCGTACCTGACCGGCGAGATCGAGTGGCTCCCCGAGCCGAAGGGCGAACCCGATCGTGAGGAGGAGCTGGCGGCGGGCGTGCTCGCGGCGTTCCAGCACTACCTGAAGGCGGTCCGCAGCGACGACGACGGCGACGGCGAGCAGCTGCCTGACGACCCGACGGTGCTGTCGCACCTGGTCGCGGCGACCGCGTCGCTGACCCTGGAGGACCGGCAGTCGCTGCTCGCCGAGCCCGACACGGTCAGCCGCCTCAAGGCCGAGCGCGCCCTGCTGCGCCGCGAGGCCGCCCTGCTCGGCCAGGTGCGGGCGGTGCCGGTCACCCTGTCCGACCTCGCCGTGCCGTCCAGCCCCAACTGACTCCGGACGCCTGCCAGGCCGTCACGGCACCCGAACGGGCCACCGCGCCGTGGTCGTCACGGCGATCCGGGCAGACGCCGTGCCCGGGTCGTCACGGCGATCCGAGCGGTCGCCGCGCCGGGTCGTCAGGGCGCCCGAGCGGGACGCCTGGTCGTCAGGGTGCCCGCCACTCCTCGGGCGCGGGCGGCGGCGGCGCGGGCCGGGCCGGGCCGGAACCCTCCGGAGCGGCGCCGGCCTCGTGCGTGACGGGCCCGGCCTCCGCGGACGGACTCGATCCCGGCTTGCTGAGGTCGACGAGCCCGGGCCCCGGCTGCTCGAACCGCTGACCGTTCACCGGCCCGCCTCCCGCCGGCCCGGCCTCGGGCCACGACCCGGACCCCGGCCACGGACCGGCGCCGGGCTGGCCCTCCGCCGGCCACGGGCCCGCAGCGGGGCCGTAGGCCGGCTGCTGGGACGGGTCGCCGTACGGGTAGCCGGCGTACACAGGCTGGTACGCGGGGTCGAACGGCAGCATCGGGTCTGGGTCGTAGGTCAGCGTGGGCGAGGCGTGGAAGCCGGCCAGGCCCGTGTAGACGACCGCGGCGGCGATCGCCTGGATGAGCAGGGAGCCCTGCACCCAGGGGATGACGCCGTACAGGAGGCCCGCCTCACCGGCGCGGACCTTCGCCGGGCGGAAGATGTGGGTGCCGGCCGGGGCGTGCTCGACCAGGTCGAGGTAGTGCGCGTAGCCGATCTTGTTGCCGAGCCAGGCAGCTAGGGCCGCGCCGGCCGCCGAGCCGATGACCAGGCCGGCCAGGACGATCGGGCCCCGGTAGCGGCGCAGCACGATCCAGGCGGCGACCGCCAGGACGACACCGGCCAGCGCACCGATGATCATGAACCAGCCGTCGTCGGCGAAGTAGCCCTCGGGCTCACCCTCGACCGGGTAGGGGCCGTACTGCGTCTGCACCAGCTCGACCTCCGGCGCGACCCACGACCAGAGCAGCCCGATGGGCGCCCCGAGCGCGGCCACGACCACCGCGACGACCAGGCCGAAGAGCACCTCCAGGCCCGGTGACCGCCGCCGTGGCGGGGACGGCTCGGGCAGCTCCGGCTGGTCGATCGGCTCGATCGGGGCGATGCTCACCATCCCATCCTGCCAGGCGCCGCGCCCGTGCCCCGCCCCGTGCCACCGCCCACCGCGGGCAGCGGCCGCCCGCCGTCTCCCGCACCCGGTGGTGCCGTCAGGGGTGCCGGTGGGATCGATGGGGCCAACGGTGTCGCCGGCTGGGCGCGCAGAACGCCTGATGGAGTCGGCAACGGTGGCACCGGCGGCCGTCCGGGCAGCGCCGCGACCCCGCCGGCCGGCAGGGGCACGGCCGCCGGGCCGAGCAGCGCCGCGAGCTCCGCGAGGAGCCCGGCCGACACCGTCACGCACTCGGGGCCGATCTGCAGGAGGGTCCGCCGCTGACCGTTGACCAGCTGGACCTGCACCTCCGTGTCGCCGGGGTGCCGGGCGACGACCTCGCGCAGCCGCCGCACCAGCGGCGTGGTGCACCGCTCCGGCTCCAGCGAGAGCACCAGCGGCCCGCCCGTCCCCACACCCGGCGACCAACCCGGCGGCGCAGAACCCGGCGAAGAACCCGGCGACGACACATCCGCCGGCCCCGGCGCGTCCGATGAAGGCGAAGACGACGCACCCGGCGCGTCCGATGAAGGCGAAGACGACGCATCCGGCGACGGCGGCACCGCCGTCAGGTCGGGCAACCCCAGGTCGCTCGCCATCAGGCGGGGTGCCTCCTCGCGGCGGTCGACCCGCCCCCGCACCGCCACCACCGCGTCCTCGGTGACGTGCTCCCCGACCAGCTCATACGTGTTGGGGAAGAACATGACCTCGATCGAGCCGTCCAGGTCCTCCAGGATCGCCGACGCCCACGGCCGGCCCTGCCGGGTGACGCGCCGCTGCACGCCGGACAGGATGCCGGCGAGCGTCACGGTCGCGCCGTCGGGGACGGCGTCCTCGTCGGCGAGGGTGGCCACGGACCGGTCGGCCGCCCGGCGCAGCACCGGCTCCAGGCCGCGCAGCGGGTGGTCGGAGACGTAGAGGCCGAGCATCTCGCGCTCGAAGGCGAGCCGCTCCGCCTTGCCCCACTCGATCGCGGGGATCGGCGGGGACGCGTCGATCGCGGCGTGCCCGCCGAAGAGGTCGAACTGGCCGATCGCCTCGTTGCGCTTGGTGGTCATGACCGCCTCGACCGCGTCGGCGTGCACGGCGAGCAGGCCGCGGCGGGTGTGGCCGAGCGAGTCGAACGCGCCGGCCTTGATCAGCGACTCGATCGTCTTCTTGTTGCACACGACCTGGTCGACCTTGGCGAGGAAGTCGTAGAAGTCGCGATACGGCCGGGCCCGCACGATCGCCGCGACGACGGCCGGCCCGACGTTGCGCACGGCGTTGAGCCCGAAGCGGATGTCGGCGCCGACCGCGGAGAAGCGGCCCTGGGAGGCGTTGACGTCGGGCGGCAGGACCCGGATGCCCATCCGCCGGCACTCGGCGAGGTAGAACGCGGAGCGGTCCTTGTCGCCGCCGGTCGAGGTGAGCAGGCCGCTCATGTACTCGGCCGGGTAGTTGGCCTTCAGGTAGGCCGTCCAGTAGGCGACGAGCCCGTAGGCCGCGCTGTGCGCCTTGTTGAACGCGTAGTCGGAGAAGGGCACGAGCAGGTCCCACAGGGTGCGGATCGCGTCGGCGGAGTAGCCGCGCTCGCGCATCCCCGCGGAGAACGGCGCGAACTCCCGGTCGAGGATCTCCTTCTTCTTCTTGCCCATGGCGCGGCGCAGCAGGTCGGCGGCGCCGAGGGAGTAGCCGGCGACGCGCTGCGCGATCGCCATGACCTGCTCCTGGTAGACGATCAGCCCGTAGGTGTCGCCGAGGATGTCGGCCAGGGGCTCGGCCAGCTCGGGGTGGATCGGGGTGACCGGGCGCCGGCCGTTCTTGCGGTCGGCGTATTCGTTGTGCGCGTTGGCGCCCATCGGGCCGGGCCGGTAGAGCGCGCCGACGGCGGAGATGTCGGCGAACGTGTCGGGGGCCATCGAGCGCAGCAGCGCGCGGACCGGTCCGCCGTCGAACTGGAAGACGCCGATCGTGTCGCCGCGCGACAGCAGCGCATAGGTGGCCGGGTCGTCCAGCGGCACGTCCTCGACGGCGAGGTCGACGCCCCGGTTCTGCCGGATCGCCTCGAGCGCGTCGTCGAGAATGGTCAGGTTGCGCAGGCCGAGCAGGTCCATCTTGAGCAGCCCGATGTCCTCGCAGGCGCCCATGTCCCACTGGGTGATGATCGCGCCGTCCTGCTCGCGGCGCTGGATCGGCAGCACGTCCAGCAGCGGCTCGCGGGACAGGATGACCCCGGCGGCGTGCACGCCCCACTGCCGTTTGAGGCCTTCCAGGCCGCGGGCGGTGTCCACGACGGTGCGCACCTCGGGCTCGGCCTCATACAGCCGGCGCAGCTCGGCGGCCTCCGGGTAGCGCGGATGGGCGGGGTCGAAGGCGCCGCTGAGCGGCATGTCGCGGCCCAGCACCGGCGGCGGCACCACCTTCGTGATCCGCTCGCCGACGGAGAACGGCAGGCCGAGCACCCGGGCCGAGTCCTTGATCGCGGCCTTGGCCTTGATCGTGCCGAACGTGATGATCTGCGAGACGCGGTCGTCGCCGTAGCGCTCGGTGGCGTAGCGGATGACCTCGCCGCGGCGGCGCTCGTCGAAGTCCATGTCGATGTCGGGCATGCTGACCCGCTCGGGGTTGAGGAACCGCTCGAAGAGCAGCCCGTGCCGCAGCGGGTCGAGCTGGGTGATGTCGAGGGCATAGGCGATGAGGGCGCCGGCGGCGGAGCCGCGGCCGGGGCCGACCCGGATCCCGGACCGGCGGGCATAGGCGACCAGGTCGGCGACGACGAGGAAGTAGCCCGGATAGCCCATGCTGCTGATCACGGACAGCTCGTAGTCGGCCTGCCGGGCGTGCTGCGCCGGCACCCCGGCCGGGAACCGGCGGGCCAGGCCCCGCATGACCTCGGTGCGCAGCCACGAGTCCTCGGTCTCGCCGTCGGGCACCGGGAACCGGGGCATCAGGTCCCGGTGCGCGAAGACGGCGTCGTAGGACCCGACCCGCTCGGCGACGGCGAGCGTGGCGTCGCACGCGCCGGGCACCTCGGCGTCCCACAGCGCGCGCATCTCCTCGGCGGACTTGAGGTAGAAGTCGCGGGCGTCGAACTTGAACCGCTTCGGGTCGGCGAGGGTCGTCGCGGACTGCACGCACAGCAGCACCTCGTGGGCGTCGGCGTCGCCGGGGTGCGTGTAGTGCAGGTCGTTGGTGGCCACGGGGGTCAGCCCGAGCCGCTTGCCGAGCCGCAGCAGGTCACCGCGGACCCGGGTCTCGATGCCGAGGCCGTGGTCCATCAGCTCCAGATACAGGTTGCCGGGGCCGAAGATGTCGCGCAGCTCGCCCGCGGCGGCGCAGGCCCGCTCGAAGTCGCCGATGCGCAGCCACGTCTGCACCTCGCCCGAGGGGCAGCCGGTGGTCGCGATGACGCCCCGGCTGTAGCGCTGCAGCAGCTCACGGTCGGCGCGCGGCTTGTAGAAATACCCCTCGACGCTGGACAGCGACGACAGGCGGAACAGGTTGCGCAGCCCTTCGGCGTCGGTCGCGAGCATGGTCAGGTGCGTGTAGGCGCCGCCGCCGGAGACGTCGTCCTCACCGCCGGCGGCCCAGCGGACCCGGGTGCGGTCGCTGCGGTGGGTGCCCGGGGTCAGGTAGGCCTCGATGCCGAGGATCGGCTTGACCCCCGCCGCGACGGCCTGCCGGTGGAAGTCGTAGGCGCCGAACATGTTGCCGTGGTCGGTCATGGCGAGCGCGGGCTGGCCGAGCGCGGCCGCCGAACCGAACAGCGAGCCCAGCCTGGCGGCCCCGTCGAGCATCGAATACTCGGTGTGCACGTGCAGATGTACGAACGACTCCCCCACGTCGCAGAACCTATCCCCGGGGTACGACACTTTGCGAGACTCCACGGCATGATCGACCGTGACCGTCTGGGCGCGCTGCTGCGCCGCGAGCGTGCCACCTTCGCCGACCGCAACCCCCGCTCCGCCGCCGAGTACGCCCGCGCCGGGCACCTGTTCGGCCGGGTACCGATGACGTGGATGAACAAGAACGCCGCCGGCTTCCCGCTCTACCTGGCCACCGCCCGGGGCGCGACGCTGACCGACGTCGACGGCCACGAGTACACCGACTTCTGCCTGGGCGACACCGCGGCGATGGCCGGGCACGCGCCGGCGCCGGTGGCCGCCGCGGTGCAGGAGCGCTTCAGCGCCGGCGCCTGCGCGATGCTGCCGACCCCCGACGCGGCGTGGGTGGGCGAGGAGCTGACCAGGCGGTTCGGGGTCACCGAGTGGAGCTTCGCGCTGAGCGCGACCGACGCCAACCGCTGGGCGATCCGCCTGCTGCGGGCGGTCACGGGCCGGCCGAAGATCCTGTTCAACAGCTACTGCTACCACGGCTCGGTCGACGAGTCACTGATCGTGACCGGCGAGGACGGGCCGCGCAGCCGGGAGGGCAACGTCGGCGCCCCCTGCGACGTGACGCTGACCAGCCGGGTCGCGGAGTTCAACGACCTGGAAGGGCTGGCGCGGGAGCTCGCACACGGTGACGTCGCCGCGGTGGTGATGGAGCCGGCGCTGACCAACATCGGCATCGTGCTGCCCGAGCCCGGCTACCTGGAGGGCGTCCGGGAGCTGACCCGGCGGCACGGCACGTACCTGGTCAACGATGAGACACACACGTTCTCCGCAGGGCCGGGCGGCGCCACGAAACGGTGGGGCCTGCGGCCGGACGTGGTCACGATCGGCAAGGCGATCGGCGGCGGCATCCCGGCCGCCGCGTACGGCATCTCCCAGGAGATCGCCGGGAAGATCGCCGGGATGCGGCACCTGGACCTGGTCGACATGGGCGGGGTCGGCGGCACCCTGGCCGGCAACGCGCTGTCGATCGCCGCGGCCCGAGCGACCCTGGAGCACGTGCTGACCGACGAGGCGTTCGCCCGGATGGAGGCCCTCGCGGTCCGCTTCGCCGACGGCGTGCGGCGGGTCGTCGACGCCTACGCCCTGCCGTGGTCGGTGAGCCGGCTCGGCGCCCGGGTCGAGTACCGCTTCGCGGACCCGGCTCCCCGCAACGGCACCGAGTCCGCCGCGAAAGCCGACCCGGAACTGGAGGACTACCTGCACGTCTACCTGGCGAACCGGGGCATCCTGCTCACACCGTTCCACAACATGGCCCTGATGTCACCGGACACCACGGCGCAGCAGGTGGACCGGCACGAGACAGTGTTCGAAGCAGCGATCAGCGAACTTCAGCGCGCGTAGGGGTCCATCATCACGGCCGCCGCCCGCAGCCAGGCGCGCTTCGTCGCCGGCGCCAGCATCGTGTACTCGATGTTGGAGCCGCTCTCGAGGGCCGGGTCGTAGGGCACGACGACGACGGCCCTGGTCCGGGTGCGGAAGTGCCCGGCCAGGTCGTCGATGAGCGGCGTCGGGTTGGGCGTCGGGCAGGACAGCAGCGTCACCGCGTTGGCGACCAGCTCGTCCATGCCGGCCTCGTCGAGCAGGTCGAGCATCCAGTCGGCGGTGAACGCCGCGTCCTCCCGCGGGACGCTGGTGACGACCAGCTGGTCCGCGGTCTGCAGGACGGTCTGCCAGTTGGGGCTCTCCACGTTGTTGCCGGTGTCGACGCAGATCACGTCGTGGGTGCGGCGCAGCAGCTCCAGGACGCGGCGCACGGTGTGCGGGTCGAGCCGTTGCGCGAAACGCGGGTTCTCCTCGCCGGCGAGCACGTCGTACGAGCCGTCGGAGGCGTGCCGCAGGTAGTCGTCGAGCTGGTCGTACAGGTCGTAGCCGGAGGCGTTCTCGACCCGGACGAGGTCGGCGATGAGGTGCCGGATGGTGCGGGCGTGCCGGGCGCTGCCGGCGCGCAGCCCGAGGGTGCCGCGCAGCTCGTTGTCGTCCCAGGCGATGACGCCCTTGCCGCGGACGCTGCCGATGGTGGCGGCGGTCAGCACGGTCGCGGTGGTCTTGTGCACCCCGCCCTTCGGATTGGCGAAGGCGAGGACCTTCGGCGAAGGGATCTCCTGGCGCAAAATTTGCACCATCTGCTCGGTCGGGTCCATCGGGCGGGTCTGGTATTCCACCTGGGGGCCTCGACGACTGTCATAGGGGTCCGGCCGACGCTGTGGTGGGGCGTCGGTGAGTGGACGGGCGCCGTTTGGATGCATTGGCTCGTCATCGTAGGGCCGCGCGGGCGGATATGGGGCGCTGGGGCGCTGGAACCTTCCGTCGTAATCCAGATCACTTGGGCTTGACCGGCCGAGCAGAGCCCGATCCAGCAGCGAGCGCCAACGGGCGGGCGGCTCCGAGGACCTGTCCCACCTGGCATCGGCCCGCTCAGCCACGCTGGCCCTCCCTCACACCGCCGCGTTCCACCCGTACCCCAGGCTACGGACCGAACACTATTCGGACCACACCTGCGCGCCCATCCCCTGCATCAACTCCCCGACAGGCCGAAGGGATATCGCCTCAGGACGGTGCGGACGACGCGATCGGGCCCGCGACCTGTGCCTGCTCCGGCAGCGGTGGCAGGAACACCGTCCGGTCGAGGCGGCGCAGGTCGGTGATCGGGTCCACGGCGCGGGTCTCCGGACGGGCGGCGACGGCCCGCAGCCCGGCCGGCGCGGCGTAGATCACGGCGGCGTAGACGCACGAGCAGTGCGCGCGGTACGCGGTGGCCTCCTTGTCCGCGATGATCGCCCCGTCGAGGTACACCGCGCGCACGTCGCCGGGCTGGTCGGCGGCCTTGTCGAGCAGCTGGCGGTAGTGCGCCGCCTCCTCGGCCTTGCGGGCGGCGGTCGCTTCCATCCCGGCGACCACGTCGGCGGGCACCTCGTAGGCGCCGAGGCGGACCAGCTCGGTCTGGGTGCCCGGCAGCGGCACCCGGGCGAACACGCTGGACAGCGCCACCCCGGCGAGGACCGGGGGCAGCCGGTCCGGGCCCAGGTACGCGGTGAACGACACCAGCGCGTACACCGGCTGCTCGCCCTGCAGGGCGGCGAGCTCGTCGGCGGCGCGCTGCACGTACCCGGGAATGGAGCCGCCCTCGTCGATGCCGACGCGCAGCACGTCACCCAGCGACGGGTCGCTGCGCTGGTGCTCCTGCGCGCCGTGCACGACCAGCAGGGTCGCCGTGACCGCGACCACCGCGACCGCGACGGTGAAGGCGCGCAGCCGCACGGCGCCGCGGAAGAGCCGGGCGAGGACGTCACCGGCGGCGGACAGCAGCCGCTGGTCGAGCCGTTGAAGGAAGTTCATCGCGCTCCGAGCGTCGCACAGGCAACTTGCACCGGTGCGACCACCCCGGCAGGCGCGACCGGCCCGCGACCGGCCCGCGACCGGCACGGAATCAGGCGGCGAGGATCTCCAGCGCCTTTGCGAGGTCCGGCGGGTAGTCGCTGAGGAACGACACGTACTCGCCGCTGCGGGGATGGATGAAGCCCAGCTCACGGGCGTGCAGCCACTGCCGGCTCAGCTTCAGCCGGGCCGACAGCGTCGGGTCGGCGCCGTACGTGACGTCGCCGACGCACGGGTGCCGCAGCGCGGAGAAGTGCACCCGGATCTGGTGGGTGCGGCCGGTCTCCAGCTTGACGTCGAGCAGGCTCGCCGACGGGAACGCCTCGATCGTGTCGTAATGGGTGATGCTCGGCCGGCCGCCGGAGACGACGGCGAACTTGTAGTCGTGGCCGGGGTGCCGGTCGATCGGCGCGTCGATCGTGCCGCGCAGCGGGTCCGGGTGCCCCTGGACGACCGTGTGGTACCGCTTCTCGACCTCGCGCTCCTTGAAGGCCCGCTTGAGGATGCTGTACGCCGCCTCGCTCTTCGCGACCACCATGAGCCCGGTGGTGCCCACGTCGAGCCGGTGCACGACCCCCTGGCGCTCGGCCGCGCCGCTGGTGGCGATCGTGAGCCCCATCGCGGCGAGCCCGCCGATGACGGTCGGGCCGGTCCAGCCGGGGCTGGGGTGGGCGGCCACGCCGACCGGCTTGTCGACCACGACGATGTCGTCGTCGCTGTGCACGACGCGCAGCCCGTCGACCGGGATCGCCTCGACGGCGACCGCGGACGGCGGTGCGGGCAGCGTGACCTCCAGCCAGGCACCGGCGGCGACCTTGTCCGACTTGGGGCGCACCTGCCCGTCGACGGCGACGTCACCGGCCTCGACGAGGGCCGCGGCGACGGTCCGGCTGAAGCCGAACAGCCGCGTCAGGGCCTGGTCGAGGCGGGTGCCGTCCAGTCCGTCGGGCACCGGCAGCGACCGGACCTCACGCATTGCGTCCTTCCTGGTCGCCGCTGGGACTCGGACCCTTGGCCCACTCCTTGAGCGGGTCGGCGCCGGCCGGCTGGCCCTTCGGGGCGCGCGTGCCGTCGCGGCGGCGGCCGGTGAACTCCAGCAGGATCATCAGCGCCACGCCGACGGTGAGCGCCGAGTCGGCGATGTTGAACACCGGGAAGTGCCCGGCGTGGTCGTCGAGGAAGCTGAACATGTCCACCACGTGGCCGTGGAACGGCTTCGGCGCCCGGAAGATCCGGTCGCCGAGGTTGCCCGCGGCGCCGCCGAAGACGAAGCCGAGGGCGACCGCCCACGGCACCGACGACGTCGAGCGGAGGATGAAGAGCAGGCACCCGATCACCGCCGTGGCGATGATCGGGAAGACCCACGTCAGGTCGCTGAACATGCTGAACGCGGCGCCGCTGTTCCTCGTGTGGACCACGTAGATCAGGCCGCCGAGCACCTTCAACGGCTCGCGGTGCGCGATGACGGAGGTGGTCCACTCCTTCACCGCGAGGTCGATGCCGATCACCACGACCGCGATGATGCCGAAGAGCCCCCAGGCTCTGCGCAGGCTGCCGCGAGGGGTGGTCGTGGTGATGTCGTCCTGGGTGGTCAGCGCCGCTCCTCCAACTGCTTGCAGGTGACGCAGAGCGTAGCGGATGGGAACGCGGCCAGCCGCTCGACCGGAATCGCGTTGCCGCACTTCTCACACCAGCCGTAGCCGCCCTCGTCGAGCCGCTCGAGTGCGCGCTCGACCTGGTTGACCCGCTCCAGGATGTTGTTGGCGAGCGTGATCTCCTGCTCGCGCTCGAACGTCTTGGTGCCGGTGTCGGCCTGGTCGTCGCCGGCGGAGTCGGTGAGGCGGTGCTGCTGCAGCTCGGCGATCTCGGCCAGGGTCTGGTCGTGCTCGGCCTTGAGCTCGTCGCGCCGCTCGATCAGCGCGACCCTGATCTTCTCCGTCTCGGCCGCGGTGCGCGTGCCCCGGGCGGCCTTGGCCGCGGCGGTCTTCGTTTCGGCGGTCTTGGCCATCGTGGCTCCCTTGGCCGCACGGGCGGCGATCGGCGACGTGTTGGATGTGATGCCTGAGCCGCTCGCGTCGTCCGCAAGCCCCCCAGTGTTGCCGCGCTTGCTTCGCGCCGACGTGGTGCTGCTGCTCCCCCGAGCCGCCGCTTGCCGTGTGCCGCGTTTCTGTGCTGTTGTCACAGTGGTCACTCGCGTCACATCAGCGGCGTCGTGCTGCCCGGCGGTGCTCGCGGACCTGCCCTTCGGCACGCCACCCGCTCGCTCGGCCATGGCTCCCCCAGATGCAAAATGGGCGCGCGACGCGCCGTCGCGCACTCCAGTGGCTGGCAAGAATACGGAATGTACACGCGTCCGACAAACATGCCACACGCATTCCGACCAATTGGATCAGTTATTGGTGCCGATCCTCGCCATGTTCGGCAAACCAGCGGGCAAGTCTTCCGCGCCTGCTGACCGCGCGCAGCCTGCGCTCGGCCGAGTCACGCACCTGTTCCGTGGCCACGATCAGCAGGCTGTCGTGGGTCTTGAGGCGGGTCTGCGGCTCCGGCACGAACGCGCCGCCGTCGCGCAGGACCAGCGTCACGACCGCGCCGACTGGCAATCGTAGCTCGTCCACGTGCACGCCGTTGAGCTTCGAGCCGGCCGGGATGCCCAGCTGCAGCAGGTCGGCGCCCATCCGCTCCAGCGGCGCCGACTCGACCTGCAGGTCGGTGGTCTCGCCGGGTGCCGCCACGCCGAGGCGCTTCGCGACCGGTGGCAGCGTCATCCCTTGCACCGCGGTGTACACCACGACCAGCACGAACACGACGTTGAACAGTGTCTGGGCGCCGGGCAGGCCGGCCGACAGCGGGATGGTGGCCAGCACGACCGGCACCGCGCCACGCAGCCCTGCCCAGGACAGGAACGCCTGGTCGCGCCAGCCGTACCGGAACGGGGTGACGCTGACCACCACCGACAGCGGCCGGGCGAGCAGGATCAGGACCAGCCCGACGACGAGGGCCGGCAGCACCGCCGCGCCGAGCTGGCGGGGCGAGGCGAGCAGGCCGAGCAGCACGAACAGCCCGATCTGCGCGAGCCACGCGAGCCCGTCGGCGAAGCCCAGCATGGCCCGGCGGTGCGGCAGGTGCGCGTTGCCGAGCACGACGCCGGTGACGTACACGGCGAGGAAGCCCGAGGCGTGCGCGACCGAACCCACCGAGTACGCCAGCACGGTGAGCCCGACGGCCGCGAGGGGATACAGGCCGGCGGACGGCAGCGCGGCCCGGCGCAGCGCCCACGTCCCGACGAGCCCGACGACGAGGCCGATCACACCGCCGGCGAGCAGCTCGTAACCGACCAGGGCCAGCTCGTGCCACCACGGGGCGGTGACCCCCTCCGGCAGCGACAGCAGCACCACCAGGATCACCACGGGCGCGTCGTTGATGCCGGACTCCGCCTCCAGGATCGCGGCGAGTCTCGGCCGCACCGGTATCCGGCGCAGCGTGGAGAACACGGCGGCGGCGTCGGTCGAGGACAGCACCGCGCCGTACAGCAGCGCCTGCTGCCAGCCGACGTGGAGCGCGTAGTGCGTGATCACGCCGACGACGGCGACGCTGACCGCGACGCCGACCGTCGACAGCACCACGGCCGGGCCCAGCACCGGGCGCAGCGTCGACCAGCGGGCCGTCAGCCCGCCCTCGGCGATGATCACCACAAGAGCGCAGATGCCGAGGGTACGGGTCAGCTCCGCGTTCTTGAAGTCGATGCCGAAACCGGCCTCACCGATGATCACGCCGAGCAGCAGGTAGACCAGGAGGCTGGGCAGGCCGAGGCGCACGGACAGGCGCACCGCGCCCACGCAGACCAGCAGCACCGCCGCACCGACCAACAGCGCCAGGTTGAGCTCGTGGCTCAATGCGCTCCCCGCTTCGCGGGATCCGGGTCCATCAGCGCGGCCACGCGGTCGGTGCACCCGTCGGGCAGCTCGACGAGCTTGTCCCGGCTGGCCGCGCCGGCCTTGAGCCGCAGCGCGGACGGGCGCACCCGCAGCGCCGCGGCGAGCGCCTTCAGCGCGGCGTCGGTGGCCTGGCCGTCGACCGGCCGGGCACCGACCGCTACGACCAGCGCGGGGCCGTAGGGGCCGGCGTGGCTACCGCCGACCGCGGTGCGCGAGGCACCCGGCTTCACACGGATCGCGATGGTGGGCATGCCTCATTGTGAAGGTTCACCCGATCGTGGACGAAAGCCGGGTCCGGTGAGCATCAGACGCGACCGGACAGGATCGCGTCGTTGGGCGCACAGATGCTGCACGGCGTGAAGCCGAGCTCGACCGCCTCGCAGACCGGCAGCGGCTCGCTCTCCCGGCCGAGCAGGTGCACGCAGCCGCGCACGTGGTAGCGGGGACGGCCGTCGATGACGAGCACCTCCTCGGTCATCGTGGAGACGCGGGCCACCTCGGCGGCCGACGACGGCTGGATCGGCGGCTCGTCCTGCGGGTCCTCGTCGTCGTACTCGTCGTCGTACTCGTCGCCGTCGACGGACCAGTCACCGGAGGCGGCGGCCGGGTACTCCTCGAACGGCGGCGCGTCCTGCTGCTGCGGCACCGCCCGCTCGTCGTGGGGCTCGTCGCGCACCGGCGCGGTGACCGCGGTCTCGCCGGCCGGGGGAAGGTTGGTGTCGGGACGGCCGCCGCCGCCCAGGCGGGTCGCTCCGCCGGTCGTGCCGGTCGCGCCGCCGGCGCCGCGGCCGTAGGTGGTGCCGCCGATGCGGGCGCCGGCGCCGACGGGCTGGCGCGCCTCCCGCGCCACGTCGGCGTCCAGGCGCGACTCGAACGGGTCGTAACGCTCGTCGGAGGGCACCTGCCGGCCGGTGCGCGCCGAGCGGGCCGCGGCGGCCTGGCGGCCACCGACGATGAGCGCCACCGCCGCGAGGAGGCTCGCTCCGATCGACGCCACCAGCAGGGCGTCAGCGCCTTGCAGCAGGCCCACCACGAGCAGGCCCACGGCCACGACGATCAGCAGCAGACTTCCGACGATCACGGCCTACCCCTCCGCAAGCTGAACCCGGCACATGCTGCACACATACCCGGGCGAGTGTCTCTCGCCCGTACAACGAACGAGACCCCGGATAGCGACCGGCGCCCCAGCCGATTTTCGGCTGGGGCGCCGCGTGTCGCATTGACCGGCGTGTCGGATCAGTGCTCTGTGCTGGTCACCTGCTGGGCGAGGTCAGCGCCCGGCGCCCTCGTAGCCACCGGCGAGGCCCGCCGTGGCCAGGCCGGCGCCGCCGCCGGCGGCGGCACGGGTCGCGCCCTCGTTGCGGGCGGTCATCTCGGCCTCGAGGCTCTGCTCGCGGCCGGTGAGGTCGCGCAGCTGGCTCTCCAGGTAGGCCTTCAGGCGGGTCCGGTACTCCCGCTCAAACTGCTTGAGCTCCTCGATGTGCTTCTGCAGCGCGGTCCGCTTGGCGTCCAGGCCGCCCATGGCCTCCTGGTGGCGCTGGCGGGCGTCGCGCTCGAGCGCGTCGGCCTTCGCCCGCGCGTCGCGGGTGACCTCCTCGGCCTTGGTGCGCGCGTCGGACAGCAGCTTGTCGGCCTCGCGGCGGGCGTCGGACACGTGGTCGTCGGCGGTGCGCTGGGCCATCATCAGCACGCGCAGCGCCTGCTGCTCGCCGTCGCCACCGACCGGGCCGCCCTGCGAGCGGATCTGGTCGAGCTCCTGCTGCATGCCGCGGGCGGCCTGCTCGGCGGACTGCTTCTCCCGCTGGACGCGCTCGAACTGCGTCTTCAGGTCGGCGAGCTCCGCCGCCAGGCGCGGGTCACCGCCGCCGGGGCCGGCAGGGGCACGGCCGCCACCACCGCGTTCGAGCTGCGCGCGCAGCTCGTTGTTCTCCTCAATCAGCCGGGCGAGCTCGCGCTCGACCTCGTCGAGGAAGGCGTCGACCTCCTCCTCGTCATACCCCCGTTTACCGATGGGGGGCTTCTTGAAGGCGACGTTGTGGACGTCGGCCGGGGTCAGCGGCATCGAAACTCCTCGGGTCAGTTGCGGCCGCGTGGCCGCCGAGCGGGGCGGGTCACGAGAACACCCCGATCAGTTGCCTTACCACGACGTTCATCAGCACGAACAGGATAACCAGCAGCACAAGCGAAGACAGGTCCACGGCCACGGTACCAATACGCAGCGGACGGATCACCCGCCTCAACGCTTTGAGCGGCGGATCGGTGACGCTCCACACCACTTCGAGGGCGGCCGCGGCACCCCGGCCCGGTTGCCAGCGGCGGCTGAACTGCATCACGTAGCCCATGACAAAGCGCGCGAGGAGCACCACCAGGAAGAGGTAGAGCAGCAGATACACGATCTGCAGGGTGATGGACACCACGGCCGTTGAGTCCCTCGCATCAGCTCTGGTTGAAGAACCCGCCCTCGGCGATCTTAGCTTTGTCCTCTGCGGTGACCTGGACATTTGCCGGAGAGAGCAGGAAGACTCGGTTGGTCACCCGCTCGAAGTTACCACGCAGGCCGAAAACGAGCCCTGCCGCAAAGTCGACCAAACGCTTCGCATCCGCCTCGTCCATTTCGGTGAGGTTCATGATCACCGGGTGGCCGTCGCGGAAGTGCTCGCCAATGGTGCGGGCCTCGTTGTACGTCGTCGGGTGCAGCGTCGTGATCGCGTAGCGGCGGTCGTCTGCGTCTTCCTCGACCACCGGCCGCTCCCTCGTCGACGTCTGCGGCGTGAGTGCCAGGTTGTCCCGTGTCGGGTAGCTGACGGTCGTGGGCCGGGTGATCGAGCGCACGGTGCTGCGGCTCGCGGCCGCGTCCCGCTCGGCGGCCGAGAGCCGCTCGGAGGTGGTCAGCCGCTCCGAGGCCGCGAGGCGCTCCGAGGCGGTCAGCCGCTCGGAGGTGGTCAGCCGGTCCGCCAGCCGGTCCGAGCCCGCCAGCCGGTCCGACAGCCGGTCGGAGGTCGAGAGCCGCTCGGAGAGCCGGTCCGAGGCGGAGAGGCGGTCGGACGTCGTGCGGGCGCGCGGCGCCGGCACCTCGTCGACGTCGTCCTCGTCGTCGGCGAAGTCGTCACCGTAACCCCGGTAGTGACGGTCGTCGTAGCCCCGATCGTCCTCGTCCTCGACGAGCCCGAGCCAGACACCCGCCCTGCGCAGAGCACCCATACGCGCTCCTCCGTCCACCGCCATGCGGCACTTCCCCCCGTTGTCGGTGCCACCGATCACCTGGTGCGACACCGCCCCGCCGGCGCAGAACCACACCCGTGTAATTTTTCCGTTCCCGCGGCCAGGCTACCCCAGCGGGGGTCGATTTCCGAGCAATGCGCTACCGACACGGACATGTGTCGAGCCGTGCGAAATCGCTGATTCGAGGTCCTCGCTCATGCCCGCGGAAATCCAGTCCGCGCCGGGAAAGGCGACCCGCAACCGCGCGGATACGTCGGCGAGCCGGCCGAATGCGGCGTCCGGTTCCCAGTCCAGTGGCGCGACCGCCATCACCCCTTTGAGTCGCAGCGCCGGGCTCGCCGCGACCGATTCGGCCACCTGTTCGACCGCGCCGGTGACGGCACCGCCACGGTGCGCGTCGTCGTCGAGGCTCACCTGGACGAGCACGTCCAGCGGCGTGTCGCGCGCCGCCCGCACCGCGGCGTCCGTGAGGGCGTCCACCAGGCGCAGGCTGTCCACGGAGTGCACCACGGAGGCGTAGGAGACCACCGAGCGGGCCTTGTTGCGCTGCAGCTGACCGACGAAGTGCCAGCGCAGCTGCGGCGGGCACGCGGCGGCCTTGGGGGCGGCCTCCTGGTCGCGGTTCTCCCCCACGTCCAGCACGCCCAGCGACGCCAGCCGGGTCACGTCCTCGGCCGGGTGCGTCTTGGTGACCGCGACGAGTGTCACC
Source organism: Dactylosporangium sp. NPDC050688 (assembly GCF_040654515.1). Classification (NCBI taxonomy): domain Bacteria; kingdom Bacillati; phylum Actinomycetota; class Actinomycetes; order Micromonosporales; family Micromonosporaceae; genus Dactylosporangium; species Dactylosporangium sp. NPDC050688. Next base: position 85,444 of record NZ_JBFAIC010000014.1, on the reverse strand, counting down.
TCGGCGGGGTCACGCCCGGCGGCCGCGCAGGCGGCGGCGATCCGCTGCCGGACCGCCGCCAGGTTTCGCCCGATCTGCCCGGTCCGCGTGTCGCTCATGCCGTCCCCTCCGCTGCGCTCCGGCGCCGGCCTGAGCCACACCTGCGCCCATGATTCGCGGCTCCTCCGCTGCGCTGCGGACCGCTCATGCCGTCCCCTCTGCCGCGCTCCGGCCCGCCCTCTTGATCTCCCGCGGGGCCGGAAAAGAAACCTGGGTGGGTCCCGCAGGACCCACCCAAGTCTTTCAGGCGCCGTTCTTGAGGAAGTCCGGCACGTCGACGTCGTCGAAGAGCACCCGCCGGGGCGGCGGCGGGGCCTGGCGCTCCACCGGCGCCGGCTCCTTCGGCTGGTGGTGCGAGCGCGGCGGGCGGGCCTCCACCGGCCGGTACGCCGGCGCGCCGCCGTCGAAGCCGGCCGCGATCACCGTGACGCGGACCTCGTCGCCGAGCGCGTCGTCGATGACCGCGCCGAAGATGATGTTGGCGTCGGGGTGCGCGGCGTCGGTGACCAGCTGCGCCGCGTCGTTGATCTCGAACAGGCCGAGGTCGGAGCCGCCGGCGATGGACAGCAGCACGCCACGCGCGCCGTCCATGCTCTGCTCCAGCAGCGGGCTGGAGATCGCCGACTCGGCCGCCTCCACGGCGCGGTTGTCGCCGCGCGCGCTGCCGATGCCCATGAGGGCGCTCCCGGCGCCGCTCATGACGCTCTTCACGTCGGCGAAGTCGAGGTTGATCAGGCCCGGCGTGGTGATCAGGTCGGTGATGCCCTGGACACCGGACAGCAGCACCTGGTCGGCCTGCCGGAAGGCGTCCATCATCGAGATGCCCCGGTCGCCGAGCGCCAGGAGCCGGTCGTTGGGGATGACGATGAGCGTGTCGCACTGGTTGCGCAGCTCCTCGATCCCGGCCTCGGCCTGGACCTGCCGGCGCTTGCCCTCGAAGGAGAACGGCCGGGTGACCACGCCGATCGTCAGCGCGCCGAGCTTCCGCGCGATGTTCGCCACCACCGGCGCGCCGCCGGTGCCCGTGCCGCCGCCCTCGCCGCAGGTGACGAAGACCATGTCGGCGCCCTTGAGCACCTCCTCGATCTCGTCGCGGTGGTCCTCGGCGGCGTTCTTGCCCACGTCGGGGTTGGCGCCGGCGCCGAGCCCCCGGGTCAGTTCCCGGCCGACGTCGAGCTTGACGTCGGCGTCGCTCATCAGCAGGGCCTGGGCGTCGGTGTTGATCGCGATGAACTCGACGCCCTTGAGGCCAACCTCGATCATGCGATTGACGGCGTTGACCCCGCCGCCGCCGATGCCGACGACCTTGATGACCGCGAGATAGTTGTGCGGATGTGTCATCGGACTGCCTTTCCTTTCGAGGTTGGCGAGCGCCGATCCTTCCCGGAGCCGTCGTTCTGGAAACCCGACCCCGCGACGGGCGGCGTCCGCCATGCAGACGCACTGGATGCGGGTCCCGCAAACCCTCACCCTTTACTAGAGGCTTATAGTTATGTCAACTAATGCCTTATCGCAAGGTAAGGGCCCGACTGTCGTGATCCAAGGACCGCCGCCCGGCGTGTCGGCTATTCCCCGACGAAGCCGTCGACCAATTCCCTAACGGCGTCGAGGTGCCCGTTGTGACGGGCGGTCTCCTCGATCATGTGCAGCAGCACCCAGCGGACCGACACGGTCTCGCCGTGCCGCCTGCCTGCGCACGTCCCGCCGAGGTCCACGCCGGCCAGCAGCGACCGGGACACCTCGCACTGGCTGCGGTACCGCCGCAGGTTCCCGGCCAGGGTCGCCCCCGGCACCCGGCGCCAGTCCGCGTCCGGATCCTCCGCGGTCCAGGGCACCGGCACGTCCAGCCCGGCGAGGACCCGCTCGAACCAGTACGACTCGACCGCGGTGAGATGCGACACCAGGCCCGCCGCACTGGTCAGCGACGGCGTCGGCAGCGGGGTGCGCCAGGCGTCCTCCTCGGCCAGGCCCTCGCATTTGACGTGCACCGTCTCCCGGTGCCAATCCAGCCAGCCGGTGAGCAGCGCCCGCTCGTCACCGGTGAAGGCCACGTCGGTCCGGCTCACCGCTCCAGCACCACCCCGGGCGCGCTCACATCGAGCGTCCTGTCCGGCGGGATCTTCGTGAACTGCAGCACCCTGATCTTCGCCTCGTTCTCGGTCGCGTCGCCCCACACGACGGTCCGGCGGTCGGTCAGCTCCAGCCGGATGCGGGTGGGCGCGTCGGCGGCCAGCGCCACGAGCGGGTCGCGCAGCCACGGCGGCAGCGCCGCCAGCACGGTCAGCGCCGCCGTCGTCGCCGGGTCGCCGGGGCCGGGCGCGGCCAGGCGCAGCACCGGCAGGCCCGGCGGCGCCGAGCCGACCGGCAGGTACGCCACGCCGTCGGCGTCGAGCAGGACGAAGCCGAGCGCCCGGGGCACCACCGCGATCGCGGTCCGCTCCCGCACCACGAGCACCAGCGTGCGCGGGTACTCCTTCGACGCCTTGACGGTCCGGACCGGCTTGAGCTCCCGGACCCGGCGCTCCACGACGCCGAGGTCGAGCCGGGCCAGCGGCGTGCCGGGGGCGACCCCCGCCGCGTCGCGGACCTCCTGGGCGGTGAGCGCCGCCACGCCGGTCACCCGGATGCCGTGCACCCCGAGCGCCGGTGTGGCGTACACGACCGCGACGACCCCGCCGAGCAGCGCGACGACGCCGAGCCCCACCAGCCACGACAGCAGCACGCGCAGGCGGTGCTGCCGGGCCCGCTTCGCGAACCGCCGCTGGGAGGAGCCGGCGGGCGCGCTGCGAGGTGCGAGGACCAGCCGCCAGCCGCGCGTGGACGTCAAGGGCGCTCAGCCCCCGTCGGGCCGGTTGTGCCTGCCGACGTAGCCGCCGGCGGCGTCCTTCAGCGCGGCGAGCAGCTCGTCGCCCATCAGCGAGATCGGCGGCGCGCCCATGGTGACGACGACGTCGCCCTCGCGGACGCGGGCGATGACCTCGCCGGGCACGTCCTCCCACGACGGCACGAACACCTTGCGCTCCTCGGGAAGGTCGACGGCGGCGGTCAGCGCGACCCCGCCCTCCCCCGGCTCGCGGACCTCGCCCGGGCCGAAGACCTCCATGACGATCGCCTCGTCGGCCAGGGACAGCGCGGCGGCGATCTCGGCCTGGAAGTCGCGGGTGCGGTACATCCGGTACGGCTGGAACACCACCACCAGCCGCCCGCCCGCGGCGACCTCGCGCAGCGTGTGCATGGCCGCGGCGATCGGCACCGGGTGGTAGGCGTACTCGTCGTAGATCCGCACGCCGCCCTCGGCGCCCTTGAACTCGAACCGGCGCCGCACCCCGGGGAACGTCGACAGCGCCTCGATCGCCGACTCCGCGGGGATGCCCAGCCGCAGCGCGGTGAGCAGCGCCCCGGCCGAGTTCAGGCCCAGGTGGGCGCCGGGCACCGGCAGGTACACCTCACCGAGCGGCACCTCGTCGTGGTGCGCCACGTAGCGCACGCCCTGCGCCGAGGAGCGCACCTCGCTCAGGCGCAGGTCGGCGTCGGGGGCGGTGCCGTAGGTGACGACGTCACCGCCGGCGGCGCGGACCCGCACCGTCATGCGCTGCGCGCCGGGGTCGTCGGCGCAGGTCACCACGAACCCGCCGGGCTCGACCCGGGCGCAGAACTCGACGAACGCGTCCTCGAGGCCCTGCAGGTCGCCGTAGGTGTTGAGGTGGTCGGCGTCGATGTTGGTGACGACCGCGACGTGCGGGTTGTAGAGCAGGAACGACCGGTCGCTCTCGTCGGCCTCGGCCACGAACAGCTCGCCGCTGCCGTGATGGGCGTTGGAGCCGACCTCGGAGATCTCGCCGCCGATGACGAACGACGGGTCGAGCCCGGCGTGCTGCAGCATCAGCGTGATCATCGACGTGGTGGTGGTCTTGCCGTGGGTACCGGCGACCGCAACGCTGCGCCGGCCGACCATGGTCGCGGCGAGAGCCTCGGAGCGGTGCATCAGGCGCAGCCCCCGCTCGCGGGCGGTGACCAGCTCGACGTGGTCCTGCGGGATCGCGGTCGAGTAGACGACCGTGTCGACCCCGTCGAGGTTGGACGGCTGGTGGGTGCGGAAGATCGTGCCGCCGAGCGCCTTGAGCGCCGCCAGCTGCGGCCACTCCCGCAGCTCGCTGCCGGAGGTGGGGATGCCGCGGGTGAGCAGCAGCCTCGCCAGGCCGCTCATGCCGACCCCGCCCACCCCGACCAGGTGCACGGTCCCGAGATCCTCGGCCGTCAGCGCCCCGGTCATGCCGTCACCTCCGCTGTGCCCCGGCCCGGTCATGTCGTCACCTCCGCTGCGCTCCGGCGCCGCCCTGACCCGACGACTGCGCCCATGATGACCAGCCCTCCGCTACGCTCCGGCCCGGTCATGCCGTCACCTCCGCTGCGCTCCAGCGCCGTCCTGACCCGACGACTGCGCCCATGATGACCAGCCCTCCGCTACGCTCCGGCCCGGTCATGCCCCGACCACCTTCAGCAGGTACCGGCGCAGGGCCTCGTCGCCGTCGCGGCGGCCGTAGCCGGCGGCGGCGTGGCTCATGGCCGCGAGCCGCGCCCCGTCGCGGACCAAGGGCACCACCGTGTCGGTGACCCACTGCGGCGACAGGTCGCCATCCTCCACGATCAGCCCGCCGCCGGCCTCGACGACCGGCAGCGCGTTGCGGCGCTGCTCGCCGTTGCCCCACGGCAGCGGCACGTAGATCGCCGGCATGCCGACCGCGGCCGTCTCGGCGCAGGTCATCGCGCCGCCCCGGCACAGTGCCAGGTCGCCGGCGGCGTAGCCGAGCTCCATCTCCGACAGGAACTTGACCTTCACGTACGGCGCGGGCAGCCCGCTGGGCACCTCGACGTCGTCGTTGCGCGCGCCGATGATGTGCAGCACCTGCACCCCGGCGGCGGTGATCTGCTTCGCCGCGCCGGACACCGCCAGGTTGATCGAGCGGGCCCCGGCGGACGCGCCGAACACGAACAGCGTCGGCAGGTGCGGGTCGAGGCCGAAGTGGGCCCTGGCCCGCTCCCGCAGCGCCGCCCGGTCCAGGGTGGCGATGCTCTGCCGCAGCGGCACCCCGACCACCTCGGCGTGCGCCACGGCCGGGATCTGCTGCGCCTGGTGCGGGAAGCCGAGCACGATGTGCTTGGTGAAGCGCATGCCCATCTTGTTGGCCACGCCGACCGGCACGTTGACCTCGTGGATGACCGTCGGCGTCTTGCGCCGCCAGGCGGCGATGTAGGCCGGGACCGAGACGTACCCGCCGAACCCGACGACCGCGTCCGCCTCGACCTCGTCGAGGATCTCGCGGGTCGCCTTCGCCGCCTTGTACATCCGGTCCGGGGTGCGGACCAGGTTCATGTTCACCGAGCGCGGCAGCTGGAAGGCGGGGACGTGGCGCAGGTCGTAGCCGCGCTGCGGGATGATCTCACCCTCCATCCCGCGCTCCGAACCGATACAGGTGATCCGCAGGCCGGGATCGTGCCGGCGGAGGCAGTCGGCGAAGGCGAGCAGCGGGTAGATGTGCCCGCCGGTGCCTCCGCCGGCCAGCACCACGGAACGCAGCGCTGCCATCAGGAGCTCCTTCCGCGGGTCCGCCCGGGGCTGCTGCCGTTGGGCACCAGGGGACGACCCGTCGCGCGTGTCGAGGGGACGTCACCGTCGCTCTCCGAGCGTGCGCGCGGCAGCGGCGGCAACGGCGCCCAGAGTAGTCGCACCCACTTTCGCGGCGGACGGGCATGCATGGCTCTGGCACAGTCGGGCTCGGCGCGGGCCGCGGAGCTGAGCATCCCGGCCGCGCCGAGTGCCACGACCAGGGCGCTGCCGCCGTCGGAGATGAACGGCAGCGGCAGGCCGGTGATCGGCATGAGCCCGACGACACCGCCGATGTTGATGATCGCCTGCCCGACGAACCAGATGGTGATCGCGGCGGCGACGAGCCGGCGGAAGGGGTCCTCGACCCGGCGGGCGATGCGCAGGCCGGTGTAGGTGAGCATGCCGAAGAGCACCAGCACGACCAGGCAGCCGACGACGCCGAGCTCCTCGGCGACGATGGCGAAGATGAAGTCGTTGTGCGCGTTGGGCAGCCGCCCCCATTTCAGCTGGCTCTCGCCAAGCCCGACGCCGAACCAGCCGCCGTTGCCGATCGCCCAGAGACCGCGCAGGTACTGGTACCGCCCGGCGGTCGCGTCGGCGTCGATGGACGGGTCGAAGAAGACCTTGATGCGGGCCAGCCGGTAGTCCTTCTCTGCCGGCAGGAGGATCAGTGCCAGCACGCCGGCCACCACGAGGCCGCCGAGCCAGCCGAAGACCGGCAGCCTGGCCCCGGCCGCCCACAGCAGCCCGGTGAACAGCACCACCAGGCAGATCATGGAGCCGAGGTCGTTGTACCCGACGAGCAGCAGCAGCACGACGGTGACCGGCAGCAGCGGCAGGAACAGCTCGCGCCATGACAGGATCATGCGCCCCTTGCGCACCAGCAGGTCGGCGCCCCAGACGACGAGGGCGACCTTGGCCAGCTCCGCCGGCTGCACCTGGACGCCGCCGAGGTGCAGCCACAGGTCCTCGGCCCAGATCGGCCCCAGGTGAATCGGGTTCACCTCCGCGCCGGGAGGGGTGCGGCTCGCGGCGAGCCAGCCCATCAGGTCGACGAATCCCATGAGCACGAACGCGGCGATGAGCAGCGGCACGGCGATCGCCCGGAACGTGCGCACCGGCAGCCGCTGGCAGACCCAGAAGGCGACCAGGCCGACCACCGCGAAGATCGTCTGCTTGAATACGGGCCCGAACGGGCTGCCGTTGTCCGCCACGCTCTCGATGCCGGTGACGGAGAACACCATGGTCAGGCCGATGAAGACCAGCAGCCCGACGCTGGACAGCAGCAAATAGTAGGACGCGAGTGGTCGGTCGAGCAGTCCCCGCAGCGCGTCGAACCAGCCGAGGATGCCGTTGCCGGGCGGCGCCGCCGGTACCGACGCAGCCGCCGCAACCGTGTCCTGCTCACCGTCGCCCCGCATGGGGACCATCATGCAGCCGGGACCCGCGCGGCCGGACGACCACGGGATCCCGGCGTGTCGGCGCCGGCGCGGGTCAGCCGGAGCCGCTCATCACCCGCAGGAAGTCGGCGGCGAACAGGCCCAGCGACGCGGCCATGCCCAGCCCGGCGATGATCCAGAAGCGGACGACGATGTTGACCTCGCTCCAGCCGGCCAGCTCGAAGTGGTGCTGCAGGGGCACCATCCGGAAGATGCGCTTGCCGGTCGTGCGGTACGAGCCGATCTGCATGATCCACGTCACGACGATGATGAAGAACAGCAGGCCCATCAGCGGCAGCAGCAGCACGGTCTTGGTCGCCACGGCGAGCCCGGCGATGAGCGAGCCCAGCGCCATGGAGCCGGTGTCGCCCATGAAGATCCGCGCCGGCGACGTGTTCCACCACAGGAAGCCGACCAGCGCGCCGACGGCGGCGCCCGCGATCAGGGCCATCTCCAGGGGGTCGCGCACGTCGTAGCAGTAGTTGGCGGTGTACTCCGGGTCGGCGCACCAGTGCCGGTACTGCCAGAACGCGATCGCCATGTAGCTGCCGATCACCAGGATCGAGGTGCCGGTGGCCAGGCCGTCGAGGCCGTCGGTCAGGTTGACCGCGTTGGACATCGACATGACCACGAACACGAAGAAGACGACCGCGCCGACCTTGGTGATGTTGAGCCAGTCGATGTCGTGGACCCACGACAGCTTCGGGCTGGCCACCGTGGTGACGACCGCGTCGCCGGTCTTCTCCGCCGGCACGTACAGGGCGATCGCGCCGAAGATCGCACCGATCAGCGCCTGGCCGATGAGCTTGCCGCGCTTGTTGAGCCCGTCGCTGTTGCGCTTGGCGACCTTGAGGTAGTCGTCGAGGAAGCCGAGCAGGCCGGTGAAGACGAACAGGCCCAGCAGGACCACCGCGGTCGCGGTCGGGCCGCTGGGGCGCAGCTGCTTCTCCGGCAGCGTGGTCAGCGCGATGTGCCCGCCGGTGTAGGCGATGAGCGTGGCGAAGATGAAGACCACGCCGCCCATCGTGGGCGTGCCCTTCTTGCCCAGGTGCCCCTGCGGCCCGTCGGTGCGGATCGGCTGGTCGGCCTTGAGCCGGGTGAAGTACCTGATCGCGATCGGGGTGCCGAACAGCGAGATGAGAAACGCCACGAACGCGGCGACGAAGACCGCCCTCACTTGGCCGCCGCCTCAGCGCGCAGGGCGTCGGCGATGTCCCACGTCCGGTACCTGGATCCCTTGACCAGGACCACGTCGCGGGGGCGCAGCTCGTCGCGCAGCAGCGCGACGGCGGCCTCCTGATCGGTCACGAGCACCGGGTCTCCTCCCCAACTCGCCACGACGGACGCACCGTGCAGGATCGGCGCGGCCTGCTCGCCCACGGCCACGAGACGGTCGACGCCGAGTTCCGCGGCGAGGCGACCGACCTCCTCGTGTCCGGTTCGCTCGTACTCGCCGAGCTCCGCCATGTAGCCGAGCACCGCGATCATCCGCCGTCCGCCGGCCACCGCGACGAGCGCCCGCAGTGCCGCCGCCATGGACGCCGGATTGGCGTTGTACGAGTCGTCGATGACCGTGACATCGTCGGCACGGTCGAAGACATCCATCCTTCGGGTCGACAAGCCCTCTAGATCGCCGAGTCCGGCGGCGATCGCGGCCGGTTCCACTCCGGCGTGCGACGCTACGGCAGCGGCGAGTAACGCGTTGCCGACCTGGTGCCGCCCGGCGACGTCGAGGCGCACCTCGACCGGGTCGGCGCCGGGGACGTGCAGGGTGAAGCCGAACCGGCCGCGGCCGAGGTCGCGCACGCCGGTCGCCCGGACCGCGGCGGCGCCGGACTCGCCGGCGAGCACGACCCTCGCCGCGGTGCGCCCGGCCATGCCGGCGACGCGTGGGTCGTCGGCGTTGAGCACGGCGAGCCCGGAGGGCCGCAGCGCCTCGACGAGCTCACCCTTGGCCTGGGTGGTGCCCTCCAGGGAGCCGAACTCGGCGATGTGCGACGTGCCGACGTTGGTCACGACGGACACGTCCGGCGGCGCGATGTCGCACAGGTACCGCAGGTGCCCGACGCCGCGGGCGCCCATCTCCAGCACCAGGTAGCGGGTGCCGGCGGTGGCCTTGAGCACGGTGTACGGCGTGCCGAGCTCGTTGTTCTCCGAGGCGGTGGTCGCCACGGTCGGCCCGGTGGTGCGCAGCAGCGCCGCGATGAGGTCCTTGGTGCTCGTCTTGCCCGACGAGCCGGTGACCGCGACGACCGTCAGCCCGTCGAGGCGCTCCAGCACGGCCCGGGCGAGCAGCCCGAGGGCGGCCCTGGGGTCCTCGACGACGATCATGGGCACGCCGTCGACGGGGCGGCTGCCGAGGACGGCGACGGCGCCGTCGGCGACGGCCTTGGCGGCGAACTCGTGGGCGTCGACCTTCGCGCCGGCGAACGCGACGAACAGCCCGCCCGGGGCGACCTTGCGGGAGTCGTACTCGACCGGGCCGTCCACGACCGCGGCTGCGACCGTGCCGTCGGCGGCGTGCAGGGTGCCGCCGACGGCGGCGGTGATCTCGGCGACGGTGAAGGGGATCATGCGGCGGCCGCCCGCAGCGCCGCGGCCAGCTCGACCCGGTCGTCGAACGGCAGGACCTCGCCGTCGACCTCCTGGCCGCGCTCGTGGCCCTTGCCGAGCAGCGCGACGACGTCGCCGGGGCGCGCCTGCGCGACCGCGTGGGCGATGGCGGCGCGGCGGCCGTCGACCTCCACGACGGTGGCGGCGCCGTCCCTGGTACCGGCGAGCACCTCCGCCCGGATGGCGGCGGGGTCCTCGGTGCGCGGGTTGTCGTCGGTGACGACGACAAGGTCGGCGCCGGCCGCGGCGGCCCGCCCCATCAGCGGCCGCTTGCCGCGGTCACGGTCGCCGCCGGCGCCGACGACGCAGATGACCCGGCCGCCGCGGGACGCGGCGAGGGTCCGCAGCGCGGCGAGGACCTCGACCATCGCGTCGGGCTTGTGCGCGTAGTCCACGACGCCGAGCACCTCGCCGGGCGCGTCGACGCGCTCCATCCGCCCGGGCGAGCCGGGCGCGGCGGCCACCGCCTTCGCGGCGACGGCGAGGTCGACGCCGACGGCGACGAGCGCGGCGACCGCCAGCAGCGCGTTGGCGACGTTGTGCCGGCCGGGCAGGCCGACGCCGGAGGCGACGGACACACCGCGCCGGGTCACGGTGAAGTGCTGCCCGTAGCCGTCGGGGGTGATGTCCGTGGCGCGCAGGTCCGCGTCCGGCGCCCCGGCCGCGGAGTACGTCCACGTGGCGGGCTTGCGCAGGCGCATCACCCGCTCGTCGTCGAGGTTCAGGATCTCGGTCGCGGCGCGGCCGTCGAACAGGCGCGCCTTCGCCGCGTAGTACGCCTCGACGTCGGGATGGAAGTCGAGGTGGTCCATGCCGAAGTTGGTGTATCCGGCGGCCGCGAACCGGACCCCGTTGACCCGGCCGAGCTCCAGGGCGTGGCTGGACACCTCCATGACGACCGCCTCGACGCCGCGTTCGAGCCCGGCGGCGAACAGCGCGTGCAGGTCGGTCGCCTCGGGCGTGGTGCGGGCGCTGTCGATCGTGAGGTCGCCGAGGCGGGTCTCGACGGTGCCGATGAGCCCGGTCACCTGCCCGGCGGCCCGCAGGCCGGCCTCGATGAGGTACGCGGTGGAGGTCTTGCCGGCGGTGCCGGTGATGCCGATCGTGGTCAGCTGCCGGCTCGGCTCGCCGTACACGTGCGAGGCGACGTCGCCGAGGGCCGCGCGCGGGTCGTCGACCACGATCGCCGGCAGATCCGTGATCCGCGCGGCGCCGGCCGGGTCGGTCAGCACCGCGACCGCGCCGGCGGCCCGGGCCTGCTCGGCGAACTGCGCGCCGTGCACCCGCGAGCCGGGCAGTGCCGCGTACAGGTCACCCGGACGAACCGAAGCACTACTGTGCGTCACGCCGGTGACGGCGACCTCGCCGTCCTGGGCCGTCATGGGCGCGCCTGCGACGGCCGCCAGCTCGACGGCGAGCACGGGGCGGACACTCCTCGGGCGGGGATAGCCGGGCACGGGGTCAGACCCTACCCGTCCCACCGCGAAGTAGCAGAGTCGGTGTCACGGGTAGATCGTCAGCTTCGGCGCCTCGGTGCCCGTCGGCACCACCCCGAAGTTGCTCAGGGTGACCGCCATCATCTCCTTGAACAACGGCGCGGCGATGGACCCGCCGCCACCGCCGGGCACGTGGGCGGTCACCGCCACCACGTACCGCGGCGCCTCCGCCGGCGCCATGCCGATGAACGACACCACGTCGCCGGGCGCGTACCCGCCGTCCTGGGGCAGCTTCGACGTGCCGGTCTTGCCCGCGATCCGGTAGCCGGGGATCGCCGCCTGGTGACCGGTCGCGGCGTCGAGGGTCGTGACGCCCTCCAGCATCGTGCGCAGCTGCTGGGCGTGCACCGGGTCCATCACCCGCCGGGTCACCCGCGGGGCCGGCTTCGTCTGCGTACCGTCCGGCGCGATGATCTTGCGAACCAGGGTCGGCTGGACCCACAGGCCGTCGTTGGCGATGGCGCCATAGACGGCGGCCATCTGGATCGCGGTCGTGGCCACGCCGTTGCCGATCGGGATCGAGCCGGGGCTGGACCCGCTCCACTTGCCCGGCGGCAGCAGCTGGCCGGGCGACTCGTTGGGCAGGCCGACGCCGGTGCGCTCGCCGAGGCCGAACTTACGCTGGTACTCGTACAGCTTGTCCTTGCCGAGCAGGTCCGCCACGGCGATGGTGCCGACGTTGGACGACAGCGCGAGGATGCCCGGAATGGTCATCGCCGTGCCGTCCTTCTGCGGCGGGTGGTCGGTGTAGGTCGTGTCGCCCTTCTTGACCCTGGCGTTGACGGTGATCGTGGAGGACGGCGTGATGAGGCCCTCCTGCAGCGCGGCGGCCATGACGATCGCCTTGTGGATCGAGCCCGGGTCGAACACGGTGGCGGTGCACTGGTCCTTGAGCTGCTCCGGCGGCGACTTGCCGGGGTCGGCGGCGGCGAAGGACGGGTAGCTCGCCATCGCCATGACCTCCATGGTCCTTCTGTCGAGCACGATCGCGGTGCCGAAGCTGGCGCCGAGCGCCGTCATCCTCGCGCCGAGGGTGCTCTGCACCGAATACTGCAGGTCGGCGTCGATGGTCAGCTCGACGGAGCTGCCCGGGCGGGCCGGGGTGAGCTCCTGCACGCCCAGCGGCAGCGGCTTGTCCAGGTCGCCCTCGCCGTGCACATAGATGTGCTCGCCGTCCACGCCGCGCAGCTGCGCGTCGTAGGCCCGCTCGATGCCGAGCTGGCCGGACAGGTCGCTCTTGCGGGTGTAGCCGATCACGTTGGAGGCGAGGTCGTAGCCGGGCACGTGGCGGCGCTCGTCGCGGGCGACCCTGATCGCGCCGCCGTAGCCGAGCGCGGTGATCCGGTCGCCGTCCTCGACGTCGATCTGGTGCGCGAGGTACTCGAACCGCGCGTCGGTCTTGCCGTCGGCCCGCTTGTGCGGGGTCAGCAGCCGGACCAGGTCGGAGCGCAGCACCCCGTAGCGGTCGAGGATCGCGAACAGCTGGTCGGCCGTCTTCTCCGGGTCCTTGATCACCATCGGGTCGGCGGCGACGTACCGGGTCTCCACCGAGTGGACGAGGATCTTGCCGGTGCGGTCGAGGATCGCGCCCCGCGACGCGGGCAGCACCTCGTGCACGAGCCGGTCCTCGAGCCCCTCGGCGGCGTAGGCGCTGGCGTCGGTGAGCTGCAGCTGCACCAGGCGGATGCCGATGGCGGCGAACATCAGCAGCGCCACCACCGTGGCCAGGCGCAGCCGGCGGCGCGGCTCGGCGAGCTTCGGCGCGCGGGTGGTGCGCGGCAGCCGGGGCACCCGGACCCGGCTCTGCTTGCGCGGTTTGCGGACCGGTGTCGTCCGTTTCGCCGGTGTACGGCCTGAGCCGCGCACGGCGGCGGTCCGCTGCAACGGTGCGCGGGTCCTGCCGGTGCGCGGCTCGGCGTCGAGGTCGAACAGGGCGCGGCGCGGGCGCTGCGGGGTGCGGGCCTGGGTGCGCAGACGCGGCCGGTCCGCGGGGTCCGTCTTCGGGGCGCGCGGGTCGCTGCCTGCTTTTACGGGGCGTGGCTCGGCGCCGGTCCTCGCGGCGCGCGGGTCGCTGCCTGCTCTCGCGGGGCGTGGCTCGGCGCCGGTCCTCGCGGCGCGCGGGTCGCTGCTTGTCTTGCCGCGCGGGTCGCGGGAATCGGTCTTCGGCGTGCGGGGGGTGTCGGCGGCGCGGCCCGCGGCGCGGCGGCCGGTGTCGGAGCGGCCGCCCTGCAGCACTTCGAGGGCCGGCCGGAACGGGTCGCCCCGTCCCGTGCCGGCGTGCTCGACGGACGCGTCGCGGACGCTGCGCCCCCGCGGCGTGTACCGGCGCGCCTCGGACATCGTGCCGCGCACCGGCGGCTCGGCGGCGGGGTCGGCGCCGGCCCGGGAACGGGCGGCCGCACCGGCACCCCCCGCGCCGGCGCGACCCCCCGTCCGCTGCCGGCCGGCGTCACCTCCGGAGCCAGCCTCCCGCCCGGCGCCCCCGCGCCGTTCGGTGCCGCCCCGCCGATCAGGAGTGTCGCCAGCCATCGTCCTGCAACTTCCCGTTGTTGAGTTGGCGCCTGCCGGTGCTTACTTGCCCGGGCCCGGCATCTCGAGCTTGGTCCCGTCCGGCAGCAGCAGGAAGGCCGGCGTGCGCGACGGCACGAGGCCCAGCTGCTTGGCCCGCGACGCGAGCGTCACCGGGGACTCCTTGTTGGCCAGGTCGCTGCGCAGCCGCTCCTCGTCCCGGTCGAGGGTGCTCTGCTTCGTCCTGAGCGCGTCGAGCTTGAACGCGTTCTCGGCGATCCGCGTGTTGAGCACGAGGATGCCGATCACGCCGAGGAGCACGAGCACCAGTACCAGCGCCACGAATGGCGCGCGGGGTGCGCTGACGGGCGCCGGTGGTGCCACCCGCAGCCGTGGCCGCTGCCCGTCGCGCCCCGGCTTGCTGTCCGGTCTGCTGTCCGGCCTGCCGTCGGGCTTGCGCTGCGGTGCCGGCTCGGTGGTCCCCCGCTCCGGCTGGAGCGCCGTCGCGCCGATGGTCGGGGCGTCGTCGTGCTGCTGCTCAGCCAGGTGCGCCGTGGTCCGGCCCCCCGACCGCGATGCCCCCTGCTGAGCCCTGCGCGGCCGGTCGGCCGGCAGTGTCGTCACGTTCATCTCACACCTCCCCCAGAGGTTGTGCCTTGTTGCTGCTGCTTGCGGTCCGCGGACGGTCTGCGCTCCACGGCTCTGAGCCGCACGGACGCCGCCCGCGGGTTGGCCGCTACCTCGGCCGCGTCGGGGAGCTCGGCTCCCCTGGTGAGTACCTTCAGCTCCGGCTCGCTGCCGGGCGGTTCGAACGGCAGCTCGACCGGCACGCTGGAGCGGGCCCGCCCGGCGATCGCCTGTTTGACCAGGCGGTCCTCGAGCGAGTGGTAGGACAGCACGACCATCCGCCCGCCCGGCTTGAGCGCGTCCAGCGCCGCCGGCAGCGCCCGCTCGAGCACGGCGAGCTCGCCGTTGACCTCGATCCGCAGCGCCTGGAACGTGCGTTTGGCCGGGTGACCGCCGGTACGCCGGGCCGGTGCCGGGATCGAGTCCCGGACCAGCTCGGCCAGCCTGGCCGACGAGTTGAGCTCACCCTTGGCGCGTTCCCGCAGGATCGCCTGCGCGATCCGGGAGGCGAACTTCTCCTCCCCGTACACGCGCAGGACCCTGGCGAGGTCACCGTGGCTGTAGGTGTTGACCACCTCGGCCGCGGTGGCGCCGCGGGTCTGGTCCATGCGCATGTCCAGCGGTGCGTCCTGGGCGTAGGCGAACCCACGCTCGGCGTCGTCGAGCTGCATCGACGACACCCCCAGGTCGAACAGCGCGCCGTCGATGCCCTCGCCGTCCAGCACGTCGCCGAGCTCGTCGTAGACGGCGTGCACGAGACGGGTCCGGTCGGCGAACGGTGCCAGCCGATCTCCGGCCAGCCGCAGCGCCTGGGTGTCGCGGTCCAGTCCGAGCAGCCGCACCCGCGGATGCGCCAGGAGCACGGCTTCGGCGTGACCACCGAGGCCGAGCGTGGCGTCCACGTGCAGCGCGCCGGGGCGGTCCAACGCCGGGGCGAGCAGCTCGAGGCAGCGCTCGAGCAGCACGGGAACGTGAATGTCCCGCTCCCCCATCGTCGACCCCCTACCGCGGCGGGTTCGCGGCCCCGCCGTCGTGCTGAACGTTGCTGTTCCCTGTGCGCCGCTGAGCTGAAACGTGATTCACGTCCTGCTGCACGGGTCGTCGGGCGTGTTTCCGGCGGGGCGGTAGTGCACGAGCGCCGTACCGCCAGCTCCCCATCCGCCCACTCCGCCCTGGCGCCGGGGAAGTGGCGTCAGGACCTTGGAGCGGCTGGAGAGCTCGCGGCACGGCGGTCGACTGGTGTCTGCAGATGGACCTCACAGCCCGCCCGGCAGCACCCCCTCCTCGATGCCGGCGAAGTCGTCTTCGCTTTCGGCGAGGTAGGTGTCCCATGCCTGGCGGTCCCAGATCTCGACCCTGGTGCTCGCGCCGATCACGACGAGCTCGCGGTCCAACCCGGCATACTCGCGGAGATGCTGCGGGATGGTGACCCGACCCTGACGATCGGGAACCTCGTCGTGCGCACTGGCGAAGAACACCCGGCTGTAGGCCCGGGCGGCCTTGTGGGTCATCGGTGTCGCGCGCAGCTGCTCGGCGATCCGGGCGAACTCGGCGCCGGGAAACACGTACAGGCAGCGCTCCTGCCCCTTGGTGATCACGACACCTCCCGCCAGCTCGTCCCGAAACTTGGCCGGCAGGATCAACCGACCCTTGTCGTCCAGGCGAGGAGTGTGGGTGCCGAGAAACATCGACATCCACCCCTTCCCACCGCGAACGGTCCCCCCGGGGTCGGCCGAGCCCCCCGGCTCCGCCATCGCGCTCCACTGTACTCCACTTCCCTCCACCGTCAACGAGAAAACACCGGAAGTGACATCGGCGAGCATGAAGAAATCCCACGTCAAACGGGGTGGGGTGCGGTGGAGGACGTTCGGCACCCCGGCCACCCGGACGGTCGTTTGGCCGGGCGAACAATGCGGACAAATCGCCTATAAGGGCGGTCTTCGCTGGCCCTTTATGGCTGCGTTAAGGTCCGGCCGGACGATGGTGGAGAGAAGTGGAGCGTTCTGGGACGACCAGCGGGGTGACGCGTTCCGGATGGAGGCGTTGGGTGCGATCCACGGCGGCAGGTAACCTCTGGCGCATCGCCGGACGACCGTGGAAGTGAGATGACGGACCACAAGCTCCCGATGCGGGCGAAGCTCGCCACATCGTTGTCGCGCGGCGCTGCCGCACTGTCCCGTGCCACCGGCCGGGGTGACGGCTCCGTCATCGGCGGCCGCATCGCCCTGATGGTCGACCCCAACCTCCTCGCCGAGCTCGCCGCCGGCCGGGCGATCGCGCTGATCTCCGGCACCAACGGCAAGACGACCACGACCCGGCTCACCGCCGCCGCCATGGGCGTCCTCGGCGACGTCGCCACCAACAGCCTCGGTGCGAACATGCCCACCGGGCACACGTCCGCCCTGGCCAAGGCCGGCGCCACGCCGTACGCGGTGCTGGAGGTCGACGAGCACTACCTCAAGCAGGTCCTCGACGCGACCCACCCGAAGGTCGTCGCGCTGCTCAACCTCAGCCGCGACCAGCTCGACCGGGCCAAGGAGGTCGCGATGATGGCGGCCCTGTGGCGCGACGCGCTGCCCGGCCGCGACCTGCACCTCGTCGCCAACGCCGACGACCCGATGGTGGTGTGGGCGGCGAGCAAGGCCGTCGCCACCGGCACCGGCGTCACCTGGGTCGCCGCCGGCCAGCGCTTCCACGACGACTCGTGGGTGTGCCCCGAGTGCGGCGCCTCGATCGAGCGCAACGGCGACCAGTGGGCCTGCGTGGCCGGCAACCTCAGCCGGCCCGTGCCGCACTGGGCCGTCTCCGGCGACGGGGTCGTGGACAACACCGGCACCTACCACCACATCGAGCTGCAGCTGCCCGGCCGGGTCAACCGCGCCAACGCCGCGACCGCGCTCGCCGTGGCCGCCCACTTCGGCGTGCCGCCGGCCAAGGCGGTGCCGGAGCTGGCGAAGGTCGCGTCGATCGCCGGCCGGTACGCGGTCGTGGAGCGCGACGGCCGGGTCGTGCGGCTGCTGCTGTCGAAGAACCCGGCCGGCTGGCTGGAGGCCTTCGACATGGCCGACGACGTGCCGACCCTGCTGTCCATCAACGCCCGCGACCCCGACGGGCTGGACACCTCGTGGCTCTACGACGTGGACTTCTCCTCGCTGCGCGGGCGGCGGGTCCTCGTCACCGGCGACCGGGCCATGGACCTCGCGGTCCGCCTCGAGGTCAACGAGGTGCCGTTCGAGCACGTGAAATCCTTCGCGCAGGCGCTGACCCTGGTGCCGCCGGGCCGGCTCGAGGTCATCGCCAACTACACCGCATTCCAGGACATCAGAGCGGAGCTGGACCGTGTCAACTGAGTCGCGCCTGCGCCTGATCTGGCTGTACCCGGACCTGCTGTCCACCTACGGCGACCGGGGCAACCTGCTCATCCTCGCCCGCCGGGCCGACCTGCGCGGCCTGCCGGTCGAGTGCGCCGAGGTCCGCGCCGACCAGGCCGTGCCCTCCGACGGCGACATCTACCTCATCGGCGGCGGCGAGGACGGCCCCCAGGCCCTGGCCGCGCAGCGGCTCATCGCCGACGGCGGCCTGCACCGCGCCGTGGAGCGCGGCGCCACCGTCTTCTCCGTCTGCGCCGGATACCAGCTGCTGGGCAACTCCTTCTACGCCAAGGGCGCCAAGTGCGCCGGCCTGGGCCTGCTCGACCTGGACTCCGACCGCGGCGAGACCCGCGCCGTCGGCGAGCTGGCCGGGGAGGTCGACCCCGCGCTGGGCCTGCCGGCCCTCACCGGCTTCGAGAACCACGGCGGCCGCACCCACCTCGGCCCAGGCGTGCGCCCTCTCGCCCGGGTCACCGCCGGCATCGGCAACGACGGCCGCTCCGAGGGCGCGTGGCACGGGCGCCTGCTCGGCACGTACTCCCACGGCCCGGCCCTCGCCCGCAACCCCGGCATCGCGGACCTGCTGCTGCGCTGGGCGACCGGCATGACCATGGAGCCGATCGACGACCGCTGGCCGACCCGCCTGCGCGACGAACGCCTGTCCGCGGTCCTCAAGTAACCACGCCGCACAACGAGGCGCCTCGCCGCTGTTCCTTCGCGGCAAGGCGCCTCGTCGCCGTTCCTCGCTTCCTGCTCCACGGCGGTGGCCTAGACCCGTCACGCGAGCAGAGACCAGTCAAGCGGTAGACCGGAAGCGGCAGACCGCTCCAGCGACAGGCGGGCCAGATCGGCGCCCGCTGGCCTCTTCCAGCACCTTACCCCCGGCCACCTAATTGATCTCAGGTCGCGTTACCTGCCGCTCACGCTCCGAACATGGCAGCGTGAGCGGCGGGCAACGGGGTCAGACGACGACCGAGACCATGCGGCCCGGCACGACGATGACCTTCTTCGGGGTCTTGCCGGCCAGGTGGGTGGCGACCTCGGCCAGGGCGGCCTCGCGGACCGCGTCCTCGGCGGCGTCGGCGGCGATCTCGAACGCGCCGCGGACCTTGCCGTTGACCTGCACCGGGTACTTCACCGATTCGGCGACCAGGAACGCGGGGTCGGCGACGGGGAAGTCGGCATAGGCGATCGACGTGTCGTTGCCCAGCCGCTGCCACAGCTCCTCGGCCAGGTGCGGCGCGAACGGCGACACCATGCGCACCAGTGGGTCGACGACCTCGCGGGGTGCGCCGGCCGAGGAGACCTGGGTGACCCGGTTCGTCAGCTCGATCAGCTTCGCGATCGCCGTGTTGAACCGCATCTCCTCGATGTCGACGCGGACGCCGGCGACGACGCGGTGCAGCAGGCGGCGGGTCTCGTCGTCGACGGGAGTGTCCACGACGCGGGTGGCGTCGGTCTGCTCGTCGACGACCAGGCGCCAGACGCGCTGCAGGAAGCGCTGCGCGCCGACGACCGCGCGGGTCTCCCACGGGCGGGACACGTCCAGCGGGCCCATCGACATCTCGTAGACACGGAAGGTGTCGGCGCCGTACCGCTCGCACATCTCGTCGGGCGTGACGACGTTCTTCAGCGACTTGCCCATCTTGCCGTACTCGCGCTTGACGGCGGCGTCGTTGTAGAAGAACTGTCCGGGTGCGCGCTCCTCGACCTCCTCGGCGGGCACGTAGACGCCGCGGTCGTCGGTGTACGCGTACGCCTGGATGTAGCCCTGGTTGAACAGCTTCCGGAACGGCTCCTCGCTGCTGACGTGGCCCAGGTCGAACAGGACCTTGTGCCAGAACCGGGCGTACAGCAGGTGCAGCACCGCGTGCTCGACGCCGCCGACGTACAGGTCGACGCCGCCGACGTCGCCGGGCCGCTGCGGGCCCATCCAGTAGCGCTCGTTGTCGGCCGCGACCAGTTCGTCCTTATTGGACGGGTCCAGGTAGCGCAGCTCGTACCAGGATGAACCGGCCCACTGCGGCATGACGTTGGTCTCGCGGGTGTACGACTTGGGGCCGTCACCCAGGTCCAGCGTGACCTCGACCCATTCCTTGGCGCGCGACAGCGGCGTCTCGGGCATGCTGTCGGCGTCGTCGACGTCGAACGTGCGCGGCGAGAAGTCCTCGACCTCGGGCAGCTCGACCGGCAGCATCGACTCCGGCAGCGCGACCGGCAGTCCGGTCTCGTCGTAGACGATCGGGAACGGCTCGCCCCAGTACCGCTGCCGGCTGAACAGCCAGTCCCGCAGCCGGTAGGTGATGGCGCCGACGCCGTGGCCCTCGGCCTCCAGCCAGTCGATGATCTTCGCCTTGGCCTCGGTGACGCCCAGACCGTCCAGGAAGGACGAGTTGATCGCCGGGCCGTCCCCGGTGAAAGCGCCACCCTCAAAACCCTCGGACGGCTGCACGGTGCGGATGATCGGCAGGTCGAAGACCTCGGCGAACGCCCAGTCCCGCTCGTCCTGGCCGGGCACCGCCATGATCGCGCCGGTGCCGTAGCCGGCCAGCACGTAGTCGGCGATGAAGACGGGGATGCGCACGCCGTTGACCGGGTTGGTGGCGTACGCGCCGGTGAAGACGCCGGTCTTCTCCTTCGCGTCGGCCTGCCGCTCCACGTCGGACTTCCCCGCCGCGAACGCACGGTAGGCGTCGACCGCCTCACCCGGGGTGGCGTGCCCGCCGGTCCAGACCTCGGGGATACCGGCCGGCCAGGCGGCGGGGACCAGTGAGGAGACCAGCTCGTGCTCCGGGGCCAGCACCATGTACGTCGCGCCGAACAGCGTGTCGGGGCGGGTCGTGAAGACGCGGATCGGCTCGCCGGCGTCGGTGGCGAAGTCGACGTGGGCGCCGCGGGACCGGCCGATCCAGTTGCGCTGCATGGTCTTGACCTTCTCCGGCCAGTCCAGCCGGTCCAGGTCGTCCAGCAGCCGGTCACCGTACGTGGTGATCCGCATCATCCACTGCCGCAGGCTGCGCTTGAACACGGGGAAGTTGCCCCGCTCGCTGCGCCCGTCGGGGGTGACCTCCTCGTTGGCCAGGACCGTGCCCAGGCCGGGGCACCAGTTGACCGGCGCCTCGGAGATGTAGGCCAGCCGGTACCCGTCGATCACCTCGCGGCGCTCGACCGGCGTCAGCTCGGCCCAGGGCCGGCCGTCGGGGGTCGGGCGCGCGCCGGAGGAGAACTGCTCGATCAGCTCCTCGATCGGGCGGGCCTTCTGCGCGTCCGCGTCGAACCACGCGTTGAAGATCTTCAGGAAGATCCACTGGGTCCAGCGGTAGAACTCGGTGTCGGTGGTCGCGACGCTGCGCCGGTCGTCGTAGGCCAGGCCCAGCCTGCGCAGCTGGCCACGGTACCGCTCGACGTTGGCCTCGGTCGTGATCCGCGGGTGGGTGCCCGTCTGCACCGCGTACTGCTCGGCGGGCAGGCCGAACGCGTCGAAGCCCATCGGGTGCAGCACGTTGTAGCCGGCCATGCGGAAGTACCGGGTGTAGCAGTCGGTGCCGATGTAGCCCAGCGGGTGCCCGACGTGCAGCCCCGAGCCCGACGGGTACGGGAACATGTCCATCACGTACAGCTTCGGCGCGCCGGCGCGCGGGTGGCTCGGGTCGCTGAGCGGGCCCGCCGGGTTCGGCGCGTAGAAGGTGCTGTGTTCGGACCAGTAGTCCTGCCAGCACGCCTCGATGTCCGCCGCCATCGCCGCCGTGTACCGGTAGGGCGGGATGTCGACCGCTCCGTCGGTGACTGCCTCGCTCATGGGTTCCTCGCCGCCTTCGTCTCGGGGAATGTCACAAAGATTCCCAGCCTCGCCCGGCGCCATTGTCCGGGCATGAAAAAACCCCTCACGCAGGAGGGGTCGCCGTGCGGACGCAGTCAGTGCGTCAGCACGGCTCGCTAAGAAGCCGGACAGCCCGTGTCATGCCTCGCAGTGTACCGCAGTGCCCGGCGCCGCTCGCAGCGCGTTTCAGTCCGGGGTGGCGACGGGCACGCCGCCGGTGCACCTGACCTCGTAGCGCAGCCGTACCCCGGCGAGGTTGAACTCCACCCGCGACTTGTCGCGGGCCCCGGCCTGCAGGGACACCAGGGTGGCGCCGGCGGCGGGCTCGGCACCGATGACGTTGACCTTGCCGCCGCTGCACACCGCGACGATCACCCCGCCGGGTGTGCCGATCCGGACGGGGCTCGCCGCGGGCGGGGGTGCCGCGCCGCCCGGCCCGCCGCCGGGACCTCCGCCGCCCTGGCCGCCGGTGCCGCCACCAGGGCCGTTGCCGGAGTTGCCGCCCGGCCCGCCCGCTCCCCTGGGACCTCCTGGGCCGGGTCCACCGGCGGTGCCGGCGGTGCCTCCGTCGGCGGACGGGGTCGGCGTGCCCGGCTGGGTGCCGGTCTGGTCGGTCTGACCGGTCTGACCGGTGGCGGCGCCCGTACCCGCGCCCGGGCCACCCCGGGCGGCCCCGGCCACGACCTGCGGCCCGCCGGCCGGCCGGGTGAGCACGAACGTCACCAGCAGCGCCGCGACCGCGACCACCACGGCGAGCCCGGCGAGCACCCGCCGGCGGTCCCCGGCGTCGTCACCGATCGCGTCCGTCGCGCCCTCGCCGCGCGGCACACCCACCGCGCCGGTCGCCGAGTCCGCGGCGGCGTCATCCCGGGCACCACCCACGCCACCGGCGCCGAGCGAACCGGCCGCGCCGAGCGAACCGGCCGCGCCCATCGAACCGACCACGCCGGTCGCCGTCGTCGCGCCCGCCGGCCCCGACAGGGCGACGACCAGGGCGGTGGCGTCCGCTGGTGCGGTCGCGTCGTCCGCCCCGCCGGTGGCTCCGGTCGCGGCGGCCGGGCTGGGCGATGGCCGTTCCAGCGCCAGTTCCGGACGGGGCGTGATGCCCGCGGCCTCGGCGAGCACCGCCGCTGCCTCCTCCGCGGACGGCCGGGCCGCGGGAGCCTTGACCAGGCAGCGCATGCACAGCTGCCGGACCTGCGGCGGCACCCCGGGCAGCTCCGGCAGCGGCTCCGGGGCGACGGTCACGTGGGAGCGCAGCATCTGGGTGGTGGTCTCGCTGTCCCACGGCAGCCGGCCGGTGAGGCAGCGGTACAGCAGCAGCCCGAACGCGTAGACGTCGCTGGCGGGCACGGCGTCGTCGCCGACGAGGCGCTCCGGGGCGAGATAGGCGGGGGTGCCCAGGACCAGGCCGTCGGCGTCGAGGCCGCTGCCGGGGTCACCGGGGATGCCGACGATGCCGAAGTCGACGAGCTTCGCCGCGGCGGGGGTGAGCACGACGTTGGCCGGTTTGACGTCGCGGTGCACGAGCCGCTCGGCGTGCGCGGCGGCGAGGCCCGCGGCGACCTCGGCGCAGACCCGGATCGCGGCGGCGGGGTGCAGCGCGCCGGCGGTGAGCCGCTCGGCGAGGGTCGGGCCGCGCAGCAGCTCCATGACCACGAATGGGTCGCCCTCGGCGGTTTCGCCGTAGTCGTAGACATTGGTGACGTTCGGGTGCGAAAGGCTTGCCGCGGCCCGGGCCTCGACCCGGATCCTGCGGTGCCAGTCGGCGTCGCCGGCGAACGGTCCGGCGAGGACCTTGAGGGCGACAGGCCGGTCGAGGACCTCGTCGCGGGCCTGCCACACCACCGACATGCCGCCCTCGCCGAGGCGGGCGCCCAGGCGGTAACGGCCGTTGATGAGCTGCCCCTCGTCCACGGTCCCAGTCTGCCGGAATCGGGGCGGCCCGCATCTCGACAGATCCGTTTGTTGAACATTTGCGGGGGTACGTGCGGCTCGCCGCTGGCCCGCCGGAAAAACGTCGCGGACAGTCACGACCGTGATGTCCGTAATGACGCTTTCAGGTGCGGCGCGGCGTCAATTCCCCGGCTAGCCTGAGGGGATACACGACGGCTCGGCTTGCCAACCTTTCCGTGCAACCGGGCGGTTCACCTATGGGTCTAACACCTAACGGTGGCCAGCAGGACACGAGGAGGCCAGTTGACCAGGCACCGCACGTTCGAGGAGCTCGGGGCCCCACTACCCAGCCCGGAGTTCCGAGCCGCGACCGATGCGATCGTCGCCAACATCGAGCAGGTCATCGAGGGCAAGACCGCCACCGTGCGGCTCGCGCTCGCCGTGCTGCTCGCTGAGGGCCACCTCCTCATCGAAGACGTTCCCGGCGTAGGCAAGACCAAACTCGCCAAGGCCCTCGCGAAGTCGATCGACTGTTCGGTGCGGCGCATCCAGTTCACCCCGGACCTGCTGCCCAGCGATGTCACCGGCGTCAGCGTGTACAACCAGGAGACCCGCGACTTCGAGTTCAAGCCGGGCGCGGTGTTCGCCAACATCGTCGTCGGCGACGAGATCAACCGGGCGTCGCCCAAGACGCAGTCGGCGCTGCTGGAGAGCATGGAGGAGCGGCAGGTCACGGTCGACGGCGCGACCTACCCGCTGCAGGTGCCCTTCATGGTCATCGCCACGCAGAACCCGATCGAGATGGAAGGCACCTACCCGCTGCCGGAGGCGCAGCGCGACCGGTTCACCGCCCGGATCGCGATGGGCTACCCCGACATGGGTGCCGAGCTCGCGATGCTCGACGTGCACGGCCGCCACGACGCGCTCGACGACATCCTGCCCGTCTCCGACGCCACCCAGGTCCGCCGCATGATCGCCACCGTGCGCGACGTGCACGTCGCCGACGCGGTGAAGCAGTATGCGGTCAACATCGTCACCGCCACCCGCGAGTCCGGCGAGCTGCGCCTGGGCTCCTCGCCCCGCGCGACGCTGCAGCTGCTGCGCACCGCCCGGGCCGTGGCCGCCCTCGAGGGCCGCGAGTTCGTGCTCCCGGACGACCTGCAGGCCCTGGCCGTGCCGGTGCTCGCGCACCGGGTCATCCCGACCGCCGAGGCGCAGCTGTCCCGGCGCACCACCGACGCGATCATCGCCGAGCTGGTCCACCGGCTGCCGCTGCCGTCGGACCGCCAGCCGCGCTCGCCGTACGACACCCGCACCGCGCCGCCCCGCGGGCAACAGTTCGGGGGTCGCTGAGCATGCGCGAGGCGCTGCGGGGGCTCACCACCCGGGGCCGTAGCTTCCTGGCCGCCGCCGCAGCGGCCCTCATCGCGTCGTTCATCCTCGGCGAGCGGGACCTGCTGCGCGTCGCGGTGCTGCTCGCGGCGCTGCCGCTGCTGTCGGCCGCCTACGTGGGGCGCACCCGCTACCGGCTGTCGTGCAGCCGCACCCTCGACCCGCACCGGGTCCAGGTCGGCGCCAGCGCCAGGGTGATCCTGCGCCTGCAGAACCTGTCCCGCCTGCCCACCGGCACGATGCTGCTGGAGGACCGGCTGCCGTACGCGCTGGGCAGCCGCCCCCGGCTGGTGCTGGAGAAGCTCGGCGCGCACCAGGCGAGCTCCGTGGCGTACACGGTCCGCGCCGACGTCCGCGGCCGGTACGAGGTGGGCCCGCTCGTCGTGCGCCTCACCGACCCGTTCGGGCTGTGCGAGCTGACCAGGGCGTTCCCGTCCGTGGACCGGCTCACCGTCATCCCGCAGGTGGTGCCGCTGCCGCCGGTGCGGCTCGCCGGCGAGTTCGCCGGATCCGGGGAGAGCCGGGCCCGGTCGGTGGCCGTGCACGGCGAGGACGACGCCGCGACCCGCGAGTACCGCTACGGCGACGACCTGCGCCGGGTCCACTGGCGCTCCACCGCCCGCACCGGCGAGCTCATGGTGCGCCGCGAGGAGCAGCCGTGGGAGAGCCGGGCCACGGTCGTGCTGGACACCCGCTCGACCGCGCACCGCGGGGAGGGCCCGACCGCCAGCTTCGAGTGGGCGGTGTCGGCGGCCGCGAGCGTCGCGGTGCACCTGCGGCACGCCGGGTACAAGATGCGCCTGGTCACCGACGGCGGCGTCGACGTCGACGCGACCGAGATCGACGGTGACGGCCCGCTGCTCGACCAGCTCGCCGACGTGCGGCTGGCCCAGCGCGGCGACATCGGCACCCTCATCGACCGGGTCCGCCGCCGCAGCGACGGCGGGCTGATCATCGGCATCTTCGGGCTGCTGTCCTCGGCGGAGGCGGAGCTGCTGGCCGGGTTCCGGTCCAACAACGCGACCTGCGTCGCGCTGTTCATCGACTCCTCCACGTGGCTCAACCTGCCGACCGCGGCCCGCGAGGAGGCCGACAAGGCCCACGGCGTCGCCTCGCTCGCGCTACTGCGCAGCGGGTGGCGGGTGGTGGAGGTGCCGCACGGTGCGAAGCTGCCCGCACTGTGGCCACAGGCCGGCCGGGGGTCGCAGGGCTTCGCCTGGCGGGCCGCGTCGGCGGAGAGCGTCGCCGGAGGAGTGCGGTGAACCAGCGCAAGCACCTGACCCTGATCGCCGCCGGCGCCGCGTTCCTGTCGGCGCTGCCGCTCATCAACGTCTTCGAGGAGATCACCTGGGCGATCCGGGCGTTTCTCGTGGTGGCTGCCATGTGCGGGGCGGCGCTGGTGGTGCGCAGCCTGCGCGCGCCGACGTGGGCGCCGAGCGCCGCGATGGCCGTGGCCGCCCTGTTCGGGCTGACCTGGCTGTACCCGAGCTCCAAGGAGTTCATCGGGATCATCCCGTCGCCCGGCACGATCAAGCACTTCGGCTCGCTGCTGAGCACCGCGTCGACCGAGATGAGCGAGTTCGCGACGCCGGTCAGTGACCGGCCCGGGTTCTTGTTCCTGGCGACCCTCGGCGTCGCGGTCGTCGCGCTCGTCGTCGACCTGTTCGCGGTCGTGCTGCGCCGGCCGGCCCTCGCGGGCCTGCCGATGCTCGCGATCTACTCGGTGCCGGTCACCGTCACCACGGAGAGCACCAACTGGTTCCCGTTCGCACTCGGCGCGGTGGGCTTCCTGTGGCTGCTCGTCACCGACAACGTCGACCGGGTCCGCCGGTTCGGCCGCCGGTTCACCGGCGACGGCCGCGACGTCGACCTGTGGGAGCCGTCGCCCCTGGCCGCGGCCGGTCAGCGGCTGGGTGCGGTGGGGGTGATCGCGGCGGTACTGCTGCCGCTCGTCCCGTTCGCGATGCCCGCCGGCGTGATCGACTCCATCGGCGCGGGGGCTGGCGGTGGCGGCGGGATCGGCCCCGGCGGCCGCAACGGCAAGCAGGTCAGCATGTTCGCCCTGCTGTCCGGGCAGCTCAACCGGGACAAGGCGGTCGACATGGTCAAGGTGACCAACGTCAGCAACGACCCGAACCCGTACTACCTGCGCTTCAACGTGCTGGAGGAGCTCACCAGCCGCGGCTTCAACGCCAAGCCGATCAGCGGCGGCCAGTCTGTCGGCTCCGGCCTGCCCGGCCCCGTCTGGGAGCCGTCGGTCAAGACCGTCACCCACAAGGCCAGCATCGAGATCACCAACGAGCTGGCGATCTACTTCCTGCCGATCTACACCTGGCCGACGAAGCTGGAGAAGGTCGACAACAGCTGGGCGTTCGACCGCAACACCGCCGTCGTGTACTCCAGCAAGCAGACCACGGCGAAGAAGAAGTACACGGTCGAGTACACCCGGCCCGAGATCTCCCCCGACGAACTGCGCAAGGCCGCCCCGGTGAAGGAGAGCGACCCGGCGCTGCGCGGCACGATGACGGCGCCGCAGAACACCGTCGTCAAGGACAAGGTCGCCGAGCTGACGAAGGGCAAGACCACCCAGTACGACAAGGTCAAGGCCATCTTCGAGTACTTCTCGCAGGCCAACGGCTTCGTCTACGACACCAGCACCGGCGCCGACACCAGCGGCACCGGCATCGCCGACTTCCTGCGCAACAAGCGCGGGTACTGCGCCCAGTACGCGGCCGCCTTCGGCTGGCTGCTGCGCGAGGCCAAGATCCCGTCGCGGGTCGCGTTCGGGTTCGCCCGCGGCGGCACCCGCAAGGACCAGACGATGACGCTGACGAACTTCAACCTGCACGCCTGGACCGAGGTGTACTTCCCGGGCTACGGCTGGCTGCCGTTCGACGCCACCCCGTCGCAGGCGATCGGCGGGTCGGTGTCCACGTCGTACCTGCCGACGGCGACCACCGACACGGCCGACCCGGTGGACGAGAACCTGCGCAACCGCCCCGACCCCAACGCGAGCGACAACGCCCAGGCCGGCGCCGTCACCGACCCCGGCAACAACCCCGGCGACACCGCCGGCACCGGCGGCACCACCGAGGACGGCACGACGCTCATCCTGCTCGCCTCGGTCGCCGCCTGGTCGCTCGCGGTCCTGCTGGTCCTCGGCCTGGTGCTGTCCCCGGCCCTCACCCGCGGCCGGACCCGCCGTAACCGCCTGCAGGCCGCCGCCGGCCTGGCCACGAACGCCGCCCCGGACTTCGGCGCCGGCCCGGCCCCGGACGGCGCCCCACCGGGCGTCATGGTCCTCCTCGCCGACGACGGCACCGCCCGCTCCCACGCCCACCATGCCTGGGACGAGCTCATCGACACGATGGTCGACTACCACGTGCCGACCGACGACGCCGAGACCCCCAGGGCCACCGTCACCCGCCTGGTCACCAAGGAACGCCTCCGCGACCGCGCCGAGCAGGGCGTCCGCCTGCTCAGCACGGTCGAGGAGCACGCCAGGTACGCCCGCCACCCCCTCACCGGCGGCGAGCTGCTCAACGCGGTCGACGAGGTCAGGTCGGCGTTCGCCGCCCGCTCCAGCCGCAAGACCCGCATCCTCGCGGTCCTGCTGCCCCCGTCGGTCCTGCGCCGCTGGCGCTCGGCCAGCGCCCAACGCGCCAGCGCCGCGTCGCTGTGGCTCGGCCGCGGCTGGGACAACCTGATGCGAGCCATCAGCGTCCGGCGCTTCATCGCCCGCCGCGCGGACCGCTGACCACCCGCAGCGGGTGACCTTGGACGATCCCGACCCGTCGTCCCAGGTCACCCGCTGCGGGTGGTTTCGGGGGTGGGGTCCACTGCGGACGCCGGCCCCGCGCCGAGCTGGTCGGGCCGGCAGCGCGGGCACCCCAGCCGGCGAAAATCACCTGATCCGGGCTACTGCTCCAGCCTCGCCGCGCGTGCCCCGGCCTCGCCGCGCGCAGCGGCCGGCGGGCCGGGGTATCGGGTCATGGCCGTTGTGCGCACGATGCCGGGCGGACACTGCGGTGGTGACTTCGTTCGCGAGCATCGCTTGAGGCACGGACCGAACACCAGCACAGAGGCCGTTGCGTCACTCTCCGTGGACGACGAACGGTGGCTCCCTACGCCCGCATGCCGGTGAGCGTGCACTCGGTCTGGACCACGGGTACAACCCGGTGGATCCCTGTTCGCCGGGGCACAGGGATCCACCGGGTAGTGCTGCCCGGTCGTGCGCATGCCGCAGCAACGCGGATCGGCTTCCCAGCGCTCATCGCGGTGCGTGAGGGAAGCGCCGATTCGGCGAGAGGCCTGGCCTTGCCGCTGCCCGCGGTGGGCGCCCGAACTCGAACTCGCAGCGCATCAAGCGGTCAGGGCACTCAGCCAGACCGGACGCTCGCCGGGCCGAGCGCTGGCCGGGCCGAGCGCTGGCCGGGCCGGACGCTGGCCGGGCCGGACGCTGGCCGCTGGGCGCAGCCGAGCGCTGGCCGGGGCCGGACGCCGGGCCGCCAGCCGGACCACCGTGTGATCCAAGTCGCGTCCCGGCCATCTGAGCGACCGGATCCGTCCGTCGATCATGAGCGGCGGCGGGAAGATCGGGGTCCGAGTGCTGGCGTAACAGTCTTGAGGGGTCGTTACCGCGCCGACCGACGCCGAAGGCACCGACAGGCACGGCCGCGGGGCGATCGGCACGGCCGCGGGGCGCCTTGGATCATGCGGCCGTTGATCAAAGGCATGGGATGGTCGTCCGGGCGGCCGGATCCCTCCGTCGATCATGAGCGGCGGCGGAAAGATCGGGATCCGAGTGCTGGCGTAACAGTCTCGAGGGATGGTTGCCGCGCCGACCGACGCCGAAGGCACCGACAGGCACGGCCGCGGGGCGATCGGCACGGCCGCGGGGCGCCTTGGATCATGCGGCCGTTGATCAAAGGCATGGGATGGTCGTCCGGGCGGCCGGATCCCTCCGTCGATCATGAGCGGCGGCGGAAAGATCGGGATCCGGGGGCTGGCGTGGCGATCTCGAGGGGTCGTTACCGCGCTGACCGAAGCCGAGCGAGCCGGGCGTCAGGCCGGGTGTCAGCGTCAGCGCCGGGTGTCAGCGTCAGCGCCGGGTGTCAGCGTCAGCGCCGGGTGTCAGCGCCGGGTGTCAGCGTCAGCGCCGGGTGTCAGCGCCGGGTGTCAGCGCGGGGCGGCAGGTGTCTGCGCGAGGCGGCAGCCGGGCGGATCTGGGCAGACCAGTGGGGCGCGGCGACAACGGGTGTCGGCGCGCCCTCGATCGGCCTGGTAGGTCAGGCGTCGCCTTCCGGGCGGCGGCGCCAGCGTTCTTCCAGGCGGTCGACCAGGCCTGCTCTGCGTTGTCGCGTGCGGCGGGTGGCGGTGCCGCCGACGGCGTGCAGGTCGGTGCTCTGTCCGCGGCGGTAAGCCTGGACGCCGAAGACGAGGGCGCCCAGCATGACGACGAAACCGCCGACGCCGAGGGGTGGGATTGAGATGGCGACGCCATAGACCAGTAGCGCCATGCCGGCGAGTAGGAGCACCGCGGCGGCGATCATCCGACGCTTGGCATGGAACCGCGGGTCGGTGGCACGCACCGCCGAGGCAAACTTGGGGTCCTCGGCTAGCGACCGCTCGATCTGCTCGAACAGCCGCTGCTCGTGTTCCGAGAGCGGCACGGCACTCCTCCCCGGTCGCGAAGGTCGACCCTGATGGACCGACAGTCCGGCACAGCCCGTCGGGCTGCGTACTGGCAAGTTTACGAGGGGCTCACCGGGTCGGAAAGCGGGACGATGGTCCGGCCGTGCCGATTTTCCGTCGAGGGGGGCTCTATCTGCCCCCATTGTGTCGTGTCGGTGCTCCTTCCGGGTGGGCGGGGGGCGGTGCGGCGCCGTTTCCGTCCTGGCGCAGACCGTCGCCGCGCAGGAGACTGGCAGGTTGGACGAGGCCCTTGCCGAAGCGGGCGGCGACCGCGTCGGCGGCGCGTTCGGCGTCGCGCCAGCCGTGGTCGCGCTCACCGAGCGTCATCTGTCGTGGCGCTCCGTCGGCGGTGGTGAGGCCCTCGACGCGCACGCCGATGAGGCGGATGCGCTCGCCGGGGCGGGCGGCGGTGAACAGCGGCCACGAGATCTCGAAGATCTCGCGGGCGACGTCGGTGGGGACATCAACGGTGCGTGACCGGCTCAGGGTCTGGAAATCGGCGAGCCTGATCTTGACCGAGACGGTGCGGCCGGCCTGGCCGGCGTGGCGGAGACGCTGGGCGACCTTGTTGGACAGGGCGAGCATGGTGCGTCGGATGATTGACAGGTCGCTCACGTCGACGTCGAACGTGGTCTCCGCACCGATCGACTTCTCCACGTGGTCGGGAATCACCCGCCGGGGGTCCCTCGCCCAGGACAGCTCGTGCAGGTGGTGGGCGGCGGCGTCGCCGACGGCGGCGCGGAGCATGCCGAGCGGGGCGGCGGCGAGGTCGCCGACGGTCTTGAGGCCGAGCCGCTGCAGGGTCTCGGTGGTGCGGTCGCCGACGCCCCACAGCGCGCTGACGGGCATCGGGTGCAGATACCGCAGGGCGCCCGCAGTCGGCACGACCACCATGCCGTCGGGCTTGGCGCGGGTCGAGCCGAGCTTGGCCATGAACTTGGTCGAGGCGACCCCGACCGAGCAGGTCAGCCGCTGCTCGGTGGCGACCCGGTGGCGGATCAGGGCGGCGATCTGCGCCGGGCGGCCGAGCAGCCGGCGGGCGCCGGCCACGTCGAGGAACGCCTCGTCGAGCGACAGCGGCTCGACCAGGGGCGTCACGTCGCGGAAGATCGCCATGACCGCCCGGGACGCCTCGGTGTAGGCGGCGAAGTCGGGTGGCAGGAAGATGCCGTGCGGACAGAGCCGCTGGGCGCGGCTGCCGGGCATGGCGCTGTGCACGCCGAACTTGCGGGCCTCGTAACTGGCGGCGGATACGACGCCGCGCGGGCCGGCGCCGCCGACGATGACGGGCTTGCCGCGCAGCTCCGGGCGGCGGCGGATCTCGACGGAGGCGTAGAACGCGTCCATGTCGACGTGCAGCACCGTGCAGCCGGTGTCGTCGGCGTCGGGGCCGAACTCCCCCGCGCCCGAACCGTCCCTCGGCACCACCTGACTGCGACCCATGCCCGCACCTTAGCCAGACCCACCGACAAAAAGGGCCCGCCGACAAAAAGGGCCCGCCGACAAAAGGCCCACCGACAAAAGGCCCACCGACAAGAACGCCGCCGGCAAAGGCCCACCGACCGGAACCGGGCGTACACGGGAGCGCGTTTGACGAGAAGTTAGGCATGCCTTACCTTCCTGGCATGGCCCTCCTCGCGTTGACCTCGCCGCTGGCGCCGGTCGTCGCGGCGGTCGAAGGGCTGCGGCTGCACCGTCCGGAGCTGGTCCGCTGCGTCGCGCCGGGGTTGATCACCGACGGCGGCGCCGGCTGGCGGCCCGGGACCGACCGGTGCGCGGTGGCGGTGCTGCTGGTCGCGGGCTGGACCCGGGCCCGGCGGGTGCCGTTGCCGGCGCGGGGTGAGACGTTCCTGAACCGGTCGGGCCAGCTCGGACTGCGCCGGGCGCGGGTCGCGGTGCTGCGCGACGACCCGGTGGCGGGAGCGCCGGGGGTGGTGGTCGCCGCGACCCGGGAGGAGCTGCTCGCGATCGTGCTGGAGCACGCGCTGGACGCCGGTCCCGAACTGGAGGCGACGATGCGCTGCCTCACCCGGACCGGGTGAGACAGTCAACGAAGGATGGCGGCTACTTCCGCACCACCAGCAGTGGAATCTGCATCTCCGCCGCCGTGCTCGACCCGTGGAACGCCACCATCCGGGTGAACTTGGCCGGCTCGTGCTCCGACGCGAGCACCACCCACCGCTCCTGGCAGATCACCACGACGTCGCCGACCCGGGCGAGGTGCTGCTGCGGGATCGGCCCGAACCAGCCCGCCGCCACCGCCTCCTCCCGGCTGAGCACGGTCGCCGCCGCACCTAGGACGCCCTGCCAGGTGGCGATGACGTCGGCCCGCGCGCCGGGGATCGTGTGCAGGTAGCGCACCCGCGGCTCGCCGGCGACCACCGCGACCCCGGCCTGCAGGCGGCGATCCTTGTCGAGGTCGATGCGCCGGCCGGCGGGGACGTCGAGCTGCCCGTGGTCGGCGGTGACGACGAGCGCCGAGTTGGCCGGCAGCCCGTCGACGAGGCGGGTGAGGAGCCGGTCGGCGTTGCCGACCGCGGTGCGCCACTCGCCGGTGCCGATGCCGTAGTCATGCCCGGCCCGGTCGACGTCGGGCAGGTAGCCGTACACCAGGCGGGACGTGGGCAGCGCGGCGAGCATCGCGGTGGCGACCTCGTCGGCGACGACCCCGGCGCCGAAGCGGGCTCCCCGGTACGCGGAGACGGACAGCCCGGTCCGCTCGAACAGCGGGTTGCTGACCACGGTCGGGGCGAGCCCGGCGTTGACCGCCCGGGTGAACGCGGTCGGCAGCGGCTGCCACTGCTGCGGGTCGGGATGGCCGTCCCAGTGCAGGTGGTTGACGAGCTTGTCGGTGCCGGGCTCGTTGAGCACGATGCCGACGATGCCGTGCGCGCCGGGCGGCGCGCCGGTGCCGAGGGTGACCAGGCTGACCGGGGTGGTGGACGGGAAGCCGGCGGTGATCGACCGGGCGGTGCCGAGCCGGCCGCCGAGGATGTCGGTGAGGGTCGGCGCGTGCGGCGCGGCGACGCCGAGCTGGTGCCAGCCGAGGCCGTCGAGCAGCAGCACGGCGACCCGGTCGACGCCGGCGAGGGCGGCGCCGAGGCCGAGGGCGTCGCGCTCGTACGGCATCCCGAGCACACTGAGCACGCTGGGCATGACCTCGGCGAGGCTGGCCTGCCCGTAGCGAGGTGCGACCGGGTCCAGCGCCCCCATCAGGACTTCCGGGCCAGCAGGTGCAGCTGGGTGGCGATGTCCCGGTAGGGCGACGTGCCGGCCAGCGCCAGCTCGAACGCCTCCAGGGCCTCCGGCTCGCTCTCCGCGACGGTGCCGGGCACGAGGTCGGCGATGATCCGCACGCCGTGGATCTGCTCGACGGTGAGCCCGCAGCCGGACAGCAGCGCCGTGGCGGTGCCGACGTCGTAGCGCCGGCTGAGCCGGTCGCGGGCGTCGCCGCGCCCGTCGGGGCTGGCCACGAGCAGCGACGCGGCGGCCAGGTGCCCGCCGATGGCCTTGGCGAGGACGGCGGCGGCCCGGTTGGCGACCACGACGCTGGCGGTGCCGCCGGGGCGCAGGGTCGCGGCGAGCGCGGTGACGACCTTGTGCGGGTCGTCGACGACCTCCAGCATGCTGTGGCACAGCACCAAGTCGACGCTGCCGGGCGGGACGAGGTCGGCGAGGCCGTCGCCGTCGCCCTGCAGGGCGGTGATCCGCTCGGCGACGCCCGCCTCGGCGGCCCGCCGGGTGAGCGCGGCGAGCGCGTCGGGGCTCGGGTCGACGACGGTGACCGAGTGCCCGGCGCGGGCGAGCGGCACGGCGAACCCGCCGGTGCCGCCGCCGACGTCGAGCGCGGTCAGGGGGTGGCCGGCCGCGGCGAGCTCGCGACGCAGGACCTGCCAGACCACCGCGGTGCGTGGCGACGCCACTGAGGACTCCACCCTCACGACCTTAGTACCCCGCTACGACACCACGGGCGCCGGAGCGGCAGCGGGCACCACGGGGAGGTACACCTGCCCGCCGGACGACGAGAACTCCGCCGACTTGGCCGCCATGCCGAGTGCCGCGTACTCGTGCAGGTCCTGGCTGATCTTCATGGAGCAGAACTTGGGGCCGCACATGGAGCAGAAGTGGGCGGTCTTGGCGGGCTGCGCCGGCAGGGTCTCGTCGTGGTACGCGCGGGCGGTGTCCGGGTCCATGGCGAGGTTGAACTGGTCCTCCCAGCGGAACTCGAACCGCGCCTTGGACAGCGCGTCGTCCCACGCCTGCGCGCCGGGGTGGCCCTTGGCCAGGTCGGCGGCGTGCGCGGCGATCTTGTACGCGATGACGCCGGCCTTGACGTCGTCGCGGTCGGGCAGCCCGAGGTGCTCCTTCGGGGTGACGTAGCAGAGCATCGCCGTGCCGTACATGGCGATCATGGCGGCACCGATCGCGCTGGTGATGTGGTCGTACGCGGGCGCGACGTCCGTGGTGAGCGGGCCGAGCGTGTAGAACGGCGCCTCGTGGCACCACTCCTTCTGCAGGTCCACGTTCTCCTTGATCTTGTGCATGGGCACGTGCCCGGGGCCCTCGATCATGACCTGCACGTCGTGCTCCCACGCGATCTTCGTGAGCTCGCCGAGCGTGCGCAGCTCCGCCAGCTGCGCCTCGTCGTTGGCGTCGGCGATCGAGCCGGGCCGCAGCCCGTCGCCGAGGGAGAACGCGACGTCGTACCGGGCGAAGATCTCGCACAGCTCCGCGAAGTGGGTGTAGAGGAAGTTCTCCTCGTGCCGGGCCAGGCACCACGCGGCCATGATCGACCCGCCCCGCGACACGATGCCGGTGACCCGCCCGACGGTCATCGGCACGTACCGCAGCAGCACCCCGGCGTGCACGGTCATGTAGTCGACGCCCTGCTCGGCCTGCTCGACGACGGTGTCGCGGTACGCCTCCCAGGTCAGTCGCAGCGGGTCGCCGCCGACCTTCTCCAGGGCCTGGTAGATCGGCACGGTCCCGATCGGCACCGGCGAGTTGCGCACGATCGCCTCGCGGGTGGCGTGGATGTGCTTGCCGGTCGACAGGTCCATGACGGTGTCGGCGCCCCAGCGGGTCGCCCAGGTCAGCTTCGCGACCTCCTCCTCGACCCCGGAGGACACCGCGGACGTGCCGATGTTCGCGTTGACCTTGACCAGGAAGCGGCTGCCGATGACCATCGGCTCGCTCTCGGGGTGGTTGACGTTGTTCGGCAGGATCGCCCGCCCGGCGGCGATCTCCTCCCGCACGACCGACGGCTCGACGCCCTCCCGGATCGCGGCGAACTCCATCTCCGGGGTCACGATCCCCTGCCGCGCGTAGTACAGCTGCGTGCGTTCGGCGCCGCGCTCGGCGATCCACGGCGCGCGCAGCGGCGGCAGCCCGGTCGGCGGGTCGTTGCGCGGCCCGGAGGTGTCGTACAGGCGCACCGGCGGGTTGTCCCCGCTCAGCTCGATCTCGGCGAACGGCACGCGGATGTCGTCCCGCGAACCCTGGACGTGGACCTTGCGCTTCATGGCGATCCTTTCGTGGGCACGGCGAAGCCGGCACGCCACGGGCGCACCTGTTCGCGTTTTTCGGCGGGTGTACTAGGTGAGCGGCTCGAACGGGCCCCAGGCCAGGGGGCCGTGCCCGCTGCCGAGCCGCCAGCCGGACGACGCGGTGAGGGCCGCGTGCACGTATGCCTTCGCCCCGGCGAGGGCCTCGGCGACGGACTGGCCGAGGGCGAGCCGGGCCGCGGTCGCCGCCGCGAACGTGCACCCGGTCCCGTGGTTGTTGGCCGTGTCGATCCACGGCGCGGTCAGCAGCTCGACCGTGCCGCCGGCCCAGACGACGTCGACGGCGTCGCGGCTGCCGCGCAGGTGGCCGCCCTTCACCACGACGCAGCGGGGGCCGGTCGCGGCGAGGTCCTCGGCGGCCTTGACCGCGTCGTCGACGTCGGTGACGTCCCGGCCGAGCAGCACCGACGCCTCCCGCAGGTTCGGGGTGACGACGGCGGCGTGCGGGAAGAGCAGGTCCAGGTACGCCCGCTCGGCGTCGCGGGTGAAGAGCCGGTCGCCGGACGAGGCGACGAGGACGGGGTCGACGACGAGCCCGGGCAGGCGCGGCGCGTACCCGGCGACGAGGGCGACGGTCTGCGGCGTGGCGAGCATGCCGGTCTTGACCGCGGCGACGGGCAGGTCGGCGAGGACCGCGTCCAGCTGCGCCCCCACGAACCCCGGGTCGACCGCGGAGATGCCCTTGACGCCGATGGTGTTCTGCGCGGTCAGTGCCGTGATCACGCTGGTGCCGAAGACCCGGTGTGCGGCGAACGTCTTCAGGTCCGCCTGGATCCCGGCACCCCCGCCGGAGTCCGACCCGGCAATGGTCAACGCGACGACCGGGTTCATATGGTCATCAGCTCCTTGACGAACCGCCCGGGGTCCTCGGCGCGCATGACGGCGCCCATGACCGCGACCCCGGTGGCGCCCTCGTCGAGGCAGTCCCGGACCCGCCCCGGCGTGTCGACGCCGCCCAGGGCGTACACCGGCAGCAGCGGGACGACCCGGGTCATCCTGGACAGGGCGGCCAGCCCCAGCGGGGGTCCGTAGCCGGGCTTGGAGCGGGTCGGGTAGATCGGTGACAGGGTCGCGAACCCCACGCCGGCGCCGGCGGCCGCGACCAGGTCGTCGAGGTTGTGGCACTTGTGGAACGCGGTCGTGTCCTCGGCGAGGACCAGGCGGCCCTTGACCCCGTCGAGCATGACCCGCAGCCGGTCGGCGAGGTCGGCCCGCTCCCCCGCCGGCAGGTCCTGCTCGCCGAGGACGACCAGCCGCACGCCCCCGTCGATCGCACGGTTGACCACCTCGTCCAGCGGCCGGTGCGCCTGCCGCCGGTCGGTGAACAGCACCAGCCGGGTCACCATGGCAGCCCTCCCGTCGGGCTCGAGGCGGTCGCGTACAGGCGGCGCGGGATCCTGCCGGCGGTGTGGGCGAGCCGGCCGCCCTCGACGGCGAGGCGCATCGCCGCCGCCATCCGCTCGGGGTGCTCGGCGCGGGTGACCGCGGAGGCGAGCAGCACCCCGTCGCAGCCGAGCTCCATCGCGAGCGCGGCGTCGGAGGCGGTGCCGATCCCGGCATCGAGGATCACCGGCACGGTCACCTTCTGCCGGATGAGGGCGATGTTGTGCGGGTTGCGGATGCCCAGCCCGGAGCCGATCGGCGCGCCGAGCGGCATGACGGCTGCGCACCCGGCGTCGGCGAGGCGCTGGGCGACGATGGGGTCGTCGCCGGTGTACGGCAGCACCGTGAACCCGTCCTCGACGAGCCGCTCCGCGGCGGTCACCAGCTCGACCGAGTCGGGCAGCAGCGTCTCCTCGTCGCCGATGACCTCCAGCTTCACCCAGCTCGTGGCGAACGCCTCGCGGGCCAGGTGGGCGAGCTTCACCGCCTCGGTCGCGGTGTAGCAGCCGGCGGTGTTGGGCAGGATCCGCACCCCGCACCGCTCCACGACGTCCAGCAGCGACGGCGCGCCCGGGTCGAGCCGGCGCAGCGCGACGGTGACGAGGCCGGTGCCGCTGGCCCGGATCGCCGCCTCCAGGGCGGCGTGGCTCCTGGCCCCGCCGGTGCCGAGGATGAGCCGCGACGGCAGCGCCTCCCCGGCGATCGTCAGCGCGTCCTCCGGCGTGGCGCTGTTGCCCTGGTCAGCCACCCTGCACCGCCGTGAGCACGTCGACCGTGTCGCCGTCGGCGGGCCTGGTCGCGGCCCACTGCGCGCGGGGCACCACGGCCCCGTTGAGCGCGACGGCGACCCCGCGCGGGTCGGCGACCCCGGCGAGGCCACGGACCACGTCGGCGATGGTGGCGGTGTCGGCGACGTCGGCTGCGACGGCGTTGACCACGAGCTGCATACGGCTCACTCCTCACTCCCTGCGCCGGCATGATCCGGATCAGGTTCGACGGTCGGGGGCTGACAGCCCCCCTCTCAGCCCGGTCACACCGGACTCCCGTGGGTACGCGCTGAGGGTAACCCCGCCACGGTGCTCAGGTAAAGCGGCTCACCCCGTACGCGCTCACGTCAACGTCGGTCGATCCCCTGGTGACCAGGTCGGCGACGGCGTGCGCGGTGACCGGCGCGAGGAGCACCCCGTTGCGGTAGTGGCCGCCGGCGACGTACACGTTGCCGTGTAGGTGACCGAGGACCGGGGCGTTGTCGGGGGTGCCGGGCCGCAGCCCCGCGAGGGTCTCGGCGAGCGCCAGCTCGGCGACGCCGGGCAGCAGGTCCGCGGCGGGCCGCAGCAGGTCGAGCACCCCGCCGGCGGTCACCGTCGTGTCGGCGCCGCGCTCCTCCTCGCTCGCGCCGACGACCAGCTCCCCGTCGGCGCGCGGCACCAGGTACACGTGCCGCCCGAGCGCGACGCCCCGCACCACGTGCGTGAGCAGCGGCTCCGGCCCCCGCAGCCGCAGCAGCTGGCCCTTCACCGGCCGCACCGGCAGCCCGGCCACTGCGGCCAGCCCGCACCCGTTGGCGACGATGATCACATCGTCCCGCAGACTGGACAGGTCGGTGACGTCGCGCGCCTCGTGCCGCAGCGGCAGGCTCCGCAGCGCGGCCAGCAGCAGCCGCGGGTCCACCTGGTGGTCCCCGGCGGCCAGGGCCCCGCCGCGGACCCGGGGGCTGAGCAGCGGCTCCAGCTCCCGCAGCCGGCGCCCGGTGAGCGGCTCGATCGGCGTGCCGGCCCGCCGGTAGTAGTCGACGAGCCGCCGCACCTCGGTGAGGTCGTCGTCGGTGAGCGCGACGAGCAGCGTGCCGTCGGTCCGGTACCCGAGCGGCATCCCGGTCGCGGCGCCGAGCTCGGCGGCGAACGCGGGCCAGCGCCGCATCGACTCGAGCATCAGCCCCTGCAGCGCCTCCTCCCCGAAGCCCGCCTCGGCGGTCGGCGCCAGCATGCCCGCGGCGACCCGGCCGGCGCTGCGCGTGGGGTCGGCGTCGTACACGGTGACCTGCGCACCCCGGCGCAGCAGCTCCCACGCGACGGACAGCCCGATGACCCCGCCGCCGACGATCCCGGCCCTCACGCCGCCCCTCCTTCGGCACCCGATCCTTCGGCACCCGGCCCCGCGGCGCCCGGTCCCCCGGCACCTGGTCTCCCGGCACCTGGTCTCCCGGCACCTGGTCTCCCGGCACCTGGTCTCCCGGATGTATCCAGGCGCAAGCGCCCGGATACATCCGACATTTCGTATTTATCGGGTGAGCCGGCCCGCCCAAGAAGCCCTGCGAAGCGAGCCGCCGCCGCGAAGGCGGCCGCCGCCGCAGCCGGGTCGGAGGCGCCGCTCATCGCGCCGACCACGGCGACCGCGTGGGCGCCGGCGGCGAACAGCTCCGCCGCCCGCGAAGGGGTGACGCCGCCGATCGCGACGACCGGCACCGCGACCGCCTCGGCCACGGCGCGGACCCCCTCAGGGCCGATCGCGTCGGGCAGGCCGGTCTTCGTGGTCGTCGCGTACGCCGGGCCGACGCCCAGGTACGTGGCACCGTCGGCGACCGCCTGCCGGGCCGTCACGGGGTTACGGGCGGTGGCGCCGAGGATCGCGTGCGGGCCCAGGACCCGGCGGGCCGCGGCGACGGGCAGGTCGTCCGCGCCGACGTGCGCCCCGTCGGCGCCGGCGGCGAGCGCGACGTGCAGCCGGTCGTTGACCAGGCAGGTCGCGCCGGCGGCGCGGCACAGGGCGAGGACGCGGACGGTCAGCTCGTACGCCTCCCGGTCGGTGACGGCGTCCTCGGGGCGGACCTGCACGACGCCGAACCCGGCGGCGAGGGCGTGCCCGACCACGCCGAGCACGTCCCGCCCCGGGCGGGTGTCGGTGATGAGATGGAGTCGTCCGAGCGTGTGCACCGCGCTAGTTTTTCAGACATGAAGCAGGTGCGACTTGGCCGGACTGGGCTGAAGGTCTCCGAGCTCTGTCTCGGCATGATGAGCTATGGCGATCCCGCGTGGCGGGACTGGGTGCTCGACGAGGAGGCCGCGGACCCGTTCGTGCGGCGGGCTGTCGAGGCCGGGATCACGTTCTTCGACACCGCCGACGTGTACTCCCTCGGCGCCAGCGAGACCGTCACCGGCCGGCTGCTGGCGAAGTACTTCCCGCGGCGCGACGACTACGTGCTGGCCACGAAGGTGTTCAGCGTGATGAGCGACCGGCCCAACGACAGCGGGCTGTCGCGCAAGCACATCCTCGCCGGCATCGACAACTCGCTGCGGCGGCTCGGCGTCGACCACGTCGACCTGTACCAGATCCACCGCTTCGACCCGGAGACTCCGGTCGAGGAGACGATGGAGGCGCTGCACGACGTCGTGCGGGCCGGCAAGGCCCGGTACATCGGCGCGTCCAGCATGTACGCGTGGCAGTTCGCGAAGCTGCAGTACACGGCCAGGGCCAACGGCTGGACCGAGTTCGTGTCGATGCAGAACCACTACAACCTGGTGTACCGGGAGGAGGAGCGGGAGATGCTGCCGCTCTGCGCCGACCAGGGCATCGGCGTCATCCCGTGGAGCCCTCTCGCGCGGGGGCTGCTCGCCGGCAACCGGGGCCGGGGCGGTGAGCGGCGCACGACGCGGGCCGCCAGCGACGTCTTCAGCTCCATGTACACCGACGACGACTTCGCCGTGGTCGACGTCAACGCCGAGGTCGCCGGCGAGCGCGGGGTCGCCCCGGCGCAGGTCGCGCTCGCGTGGCTGCTGTCCAGGCCGGTGGTGACGGCGCCGATCGTCGGCGCGACGAAGCTGTCGCACCTGGAGGACGCGATCGCCGCGACCGAGCTCACCCTGGACGACAAGGAGATCGAGCGCCTCGAGGCGCCGTACGTACCGCACCCGGTCCTCGGGCACTGAGCACACGGCAACGGCCGGCCCCGAAGGGGGCCGGCCGTTGCACGCAACGCCTTAGTTGGAGGCGACACCCAGCGCGGCGCTGCCACCGTCGGTGTGCAGCTGGGTGGTCTCGGCGAACGCGCTCTCCATGCGGGCCTGCAGGGCGTCGAGCTGGTCGTACTCCGAGGAGGACGCGTGCTCCTCACCCTCGGCGGCGAAGACGTGGTCCTGCTCGGCCTCGGCGTGGTCGTAGGAGGTGAAGTCCTGCTCGGCGTAGTGCGAGCCGTCCGCACCCGTGAACTCCACCTGGTGACCCTGGTCGAACGACGTGGACTCGGCCGACGCGTGGTCCTGCTCGTACACGCCGAACTGCGAGTCGTAGTCGTTCTGATCCGCGTGCACCTGGTGCAGCTGGTCCAGACCCTCCTGCTCGTGACCGGCCTCAGCGTGCTCGTAGTCGAGGCCGCCGTGGCCCGTGTCGCCGCTGTCCCACTCGCTCATTGCATCCCCCAGCTCAATTGGTGTGATCTCGTTGCTGTTGTCGTAGACGTTAGGCAATCCCGGGAAGCATTGAATCCCCGAAACGTGCCACGGCCCAGCGCAGTGCAAGGTAGTCGACACTCACGAACCGCCGCGACCCCGCCGGTCGTGTCACGGGTAGCTGGGGGCACCGTTCGAACCCGATGTTCCCGGTGTCGTCAACCCCTCACGAGGCCGGTAACCAGCCCGGAACATACAGCGGGACGGGCCCGGGGCAGGAGCTCCGGGCCCGCCGCATTACGCTGTCGGCCGTGATCGGGCCTCTGGCAGTCGCCATTTCCGTGCTGTCGCTCGCCCTCGCGGCCTGGGCGTTCGTGGAGTTCTTCCGGCACCGCGCGCCGACCCGGCCGCTCTTCCAGGGCCTCGCCGTCGTCGGGGTCCTCGTGCTGGTGCAGGTGGTCGCGCTCGTCGTCGGCCTCGCCCGTGGCGGCGGACCCGACGACAGCGGGCTCGTCGTCACCCTCATCGGGTACATGCTGACCGCGCTGCTGCTGCCGCCGGCCGGCGCGGTCCTCGCCCGGATGGAACCGACCCGGTGGGGTTCGCTGCTCATCGGCAGCGCCGCGGTCATCGTGCCCGTGCTCATCCTGCGACTGGGACAGATCTGGAATGGCTGAACGCAACGACGGCCGCCTGCACCGCGGGCCCGGCCGGGTCCTGGTCGCGATCTACGGGGTCTTCGCCCTCGCCGCCACCGCCCGCGCGAGCGTGCAGATCGCCACGAAGTTCGGCGAGGCGCCCCTGGCGTACACGC
The DNA here is from genome assembly GCF_040654515.1 of Dactylosporangium sp. NPDC050688. NCBI lineage: Bacteria > Bacillati > Actinomycetota > Actinomycetes > Micromonosporales > Micromonosporaceae > Dactylosporangium > Dactylosporangium sp. NPDC050688. Next base: position 42,795 of record NZ_JBFAIC010000014.1, on the reverse strand, counting down.
TGTCGGCGCTCGCCGCCGCCGTCTACGTCGTGGCGACCGTCGCCCTGGCCCGCGGTGCCCGGCGGCTCGCCCTGGCCGCCTGCGGGTTCGAGCTGCTCGGCGTGCTCACCATCGGCACGCTCAGCGTCGTGGACGCCGCCGCGTTCCCGGACGCCACCGTCTGGTCCGACTACGGCCAGGGGTACGGCTACGTCCCGCTCGTCCTGCCCGTCGTCGGCCTGTGGTGGCTGCTGCGCACCGGCGCCCGGGACGAGCGCCGCGACGGTTAGCGGAAGTCGCGGGACGCCGAGCGGACCGGCAGGCTCAGCACCGCCAGGTGGTCGGCGCGCAGGTTGAGCACGCCCTCGGCCTTCTCCAGCACACCGCGCACCACCATCGCGCCGGCGGTACGGGCGACCCGGCGGTACCGCTGCCACAGGCCGGGCGTGCAGGTGACGTTGAGCATGCCGGTCTCGTCCTCCAGGTTGATGAACGTGACCCCACCCGCGGTCGCCGGGCGCTGCCGGTGCGTGACGATCCCGCCGACGGACACCCTGCGGCCGGGGTCGACGTCGTGCAGCCGCTGCACGGGCAGCGCGCCGATCCGGTCGAGGTACTCCCGGGCGAACTGCGCCGGGTGCGCGTCGGGCGCCAGGCCGGTCGCCCACACGTCGGCGACCATGCGTTCCACGGCGTCCATGCCCGGCAGCATCGGCGCCTCCAGGCCACCGGTCGTGCCCGGCAGCCGGCCCGCCGTCTCCTGCGCCGCGGCGCCCGCCGCCCACAGCGCCTCCCGCCGGCTGAGCCCGAGGCTCGCGAACGCGTCCGCCGTGGCCAGGGCCTCCAGGTGGGCGGTGCTCAGCCGGGCCCGGCGGGCCACGTCGCTCATCGAGGTGTACGTGCCGCGCCCCGCCGCGATGCGTTCCGCGACCTCGTCACCCAGGGAGCGGACCGCGGACAGCCCGAGCCGCACGACCGGCCCGCCGCGCCCCCACCCGGACGGCCCGGTGCCCGGCGTCTCCCCGGGGACCGGGTCCTCCAGGGTCGCCTTCGCCGCGCTCAGGTTGACGTCCGGGCGCCGGACGGTGACGCCGTGCCGGCGGGCGTCGTCGACCAGCGACTGCGGCGAGTAGAACCCCATCGGCTGGGCGTTGAGCAGCGCCGCGCAGAACGCCGCCGGGTGGTACCGCTTCAGCCAGGCGCTCGCGTACACCAGGTACGCGAAGCTCATCGCGTGGCTCTCCGGGAACCCGTAGTTGGCGAACGCGGCGAGCTTGTCGAACAGGTCGTCGGCGAGGGCGCCGGTGATCCCGTTGGCCGCCATTCCCTCGTACAGGCGCCGCCGGATGCGACCCATGCGCTCCATCGACCGCTTCGAGCCCATGGCGCGGCGCAGCTCATCGGACTCGGCGGGGGTGAAGCCGGCCACGTCGATCGCCATCTGCATCAGCTGCTCCTGGAACAGCGGCACCCCCTTCGTCTTCTCCAGCGACCGTTCCAGCAGGGGATGCGGGTAGGTGACCTTCTCCTGTCCGTTCTTGCGGCGGATGTACGGATGCACCGAGCCGCCCTGGATCGGGCCGGGCCGGATCAGCGCGACCTCGACGACCAGGTCGTAGAACTCGCGGGGCTTCAGCCGGGGCAGGGTCGCCATCTGCGCGCGGCTCTCCACCTGGAACACCCCGACGGAGTCGGCCCGGCACAGCATGTCGTACACCTCCGGGTCGTCCAGCGGCATCGTGGAGATGTCGAGCTCGCCGCCGATCATCTCGAACGCGTACCGCAGCGCCGACAGCATCCCCAGCCCCAGCAGGTCGAACTTGACCAGCCCGACGGAGGCGCAGTCGTCCTTGTCCCACTGCAGGACCGTGCGGCCCGGCATCCTGGCGTGCTCGACGGGGCACACCTCGATCACCGGCCGGTCGCAGATGACCATGCCGCCGGAGTGGATGCCCAGGTGCCGGGGGAACGTGAGCAGCGCGTTGGCGTGCTCGACCACCTGCCGCGGGATGTCGTCGTGGTCGGCCTCCTCCAGCGCGCCCCACCGCTCGACCTGCTTGCTCCACGCGTCCTGCTGCCCCGGCGAGTGCCCGAACGCCTTGGCCATGTCCCGCACCGCGGATTTCGGCCGGTACGAGATGACGTTGGCGACCTGGGCGGTGTACCGGCGGCCGTACTTCGCGTAGACGTGCTGGATGACCTTCTCGCGCTGGTCGGACTCGATGTCGATGTCGATGTCGGGCGGCCCGTCGCGCTCCGGGGACAGGAACCGCTCGAACAGCAGCCCCCACTTGACGGCGTCGACATTGGTGATGCCGAGCGCGAAGCAGACCGCTGAGTTCGCCGCGGAGCCGCGCCCCTGGCAGTAGATGTTGTTCTCCCGGCAGAACGTGACGATGTCGTACACGACGAGGAAGTAGCCGGGGAAGTTCAGCTCCTCGATGAGCGCCAGCTCGTGCGCCAGCTGCGCGTGCGCCCGCTCGTTGCCCCGGTACCGCTCGGCGGCCTTCGTCATCGTCAGGTGCCGCAGCCAGTCCATCTCCGACATGCCCGGCACCGGCACCGGGTAGTCCGGCAGCCGGGGCGCGACGAGCTGCAGGTCGAACGCGAGCTCCGCACCGAACCGCGCGGCGTTCGCGACGGCCCCCGGCCAGACCGCGAACCGGGCCGCCATCTCCGCGCCGGAGCGCAGGTGGGCGGTGCCGGCCGCGGGCAGCCAGCCGTCGATGTCGTCGAGGCTGCGCCGGGACCGCACGGCGGCGAGGGCGGTCGCCAGCCGCCGGCGGCCCGGGGTCGCGTAGTGCACGTTGTTCGTGGCGACGACCGGCAGCCCCCTGGCCTGCGCCAGGTCGGCGAGGGCGTCGTTGCGTTCGTCGTCGTCCGGGCCGCCGTGCGAGGTCAGCTCCACCGCCACCGACCCGGGGCCGAACAGGTGCGTGAGGCGGTCCAGCTCCCGGCCCGCCGCGTCCGGGCCGTGCGCCAGCAGCGCCGCGGGCACGTGCCCCTTGCGGCAGCCGGTGAGGATCAGTGCGTGGTCGCGCAGGGTCGCGGCGACCTCGTCCAGGTCGTACACCGGCCGGCCCTTCTCACCGCCGCGCAGGTGGGCCTCGCTGATGGTGCGCGACAGCCGCGCGTACCCCTCTGGCCCCCTGGCGAGCACGAGCAGGTGCCGGCCCTGCGGGTCGGGCTCGCCCTGCTGCGGCCCGGGCAGCCCCAGCGACAGCTCCGCGCCGAACACCGTGCGGATGTCCAGCTCCCTCGCCGCCTCGGCAAAGCGGACCACGCCGTAGAAGCCGTCGTGGTCGGTGATCGCGACCGCGGACAGGCCGAGCCGGGCCGCGGTCTCGGCGAGCTCCTCGGGGTGGCTGGCCCCGTCGAGGAAGCTGAAGTTGGTGTGGCAGTGCAGTTCCGCGTACGGCACCGCGGCGGCGTCGCGGTCGCGGTCCAGCTCCGGCGGTGCGGTGTACGCGGCGCGCTTGCGGGTCCACGCGGGGGCGTCCCCGCCGTCGCCGTCGTCGGCGGCCAGGACGTCGGGGTGGTAGTCGGCGTGCCCGCTCAGCCGGCGTTCCAGCTCCCGCCACGGGATGTCAGGGTTGGTGAATCCCATCAGTCGTACAGCGCTTCCACGTGCCAGGTGCCTTCCTCGAGGACGGCCAGGATCGCCTGGTCGTCGGCGAGCTGGAGCTGGAACCGGGCGCGGCGGCGGGCCTCGCCGCCGTCCCACCAGCGTTCGTCGACCGGCCACGGCCCGGCCCACGCGACCACGCCCACCGGCTGCCCGTCGCCGATCCGTACCGTCGCGGGCGCGCCGCTGAGCTCCAGTCGCCCACTGACCCGTACCGTGCGCCCGTCCCTGTCCAGCACGTCGGCGGGCAGCGGCTCCGGGTACACGGTCGCCGGCGACGGGGCCGGCAACCGCCCCGGCCACGGCGCTTCGGTGCCCTGCGCGACCCGTTCGTCGCCGAACGCCACGAGCCGGATCCGGCTGCTGTCGGCGCGCCCACCGTCGAGGACGGCGGTGAGGACCGCGTCGGGTCCCAGCAGGCCCTGGACGCGGGTGAGGGCACGGTGGGCGCGGTCGCGTTCGTCGCCGGCCTCGCCCCACAGGCCGGGCTGGAGCCCGAGGTGCTCGACGATGCCTTCGGGGATCAGCCGCAGCCGCGCTATCGCGCTGTTGGGCCTGGTGTTGTTGCTGGTGTTGTTGCTGTTGCTGTTGCTGGTGTTGCTGGTGCTGGTGTTGTTGGTGCTGGTGTTGCTGGTGTTGCCGCTTTTGCGGTTGCCGGTGAGCCAGCCGTCGAGCTGCCAGCGGAGGCGGTCGGCGATCGCGGCGACGCTCAGCAGCCCGTCGTGCCGCCAGGTCCGCAGCAGCTCCTGCCCGGTGACGGTGGTCGCCTCGATGCCGAGCCGGGTGCAGGCGAGCCCGTGCGCGCCGAGCCGCTCGTGCAGCCGCTCCGCGAGCGCCCTGGCCGCGAACGCCGCGGCGTCGACCCGCTCCACCGGCTCGTCGAACGTCTCCGTCACGTCGAGGTCCGGCGGCGGGCGGCGCGGGGCGAGCGGCCGCTCGTCGTTGCCGCCGGCGAGCCGGTGCGCGAGCGCCGCGTCGAACCCGAACCGCGCCAGCACGTCCGGCGCCGGCAACGCCGCGAACTCCGCCAGGGTGTGGATCCCGAGCCGCCGCAGCAGATCGGTGAGCGCCGGCCGGCCGAGCGCGGTGATGCTGAGGTCCGCCAGGAACGCCGCGGTCTCCCCCGGCGGCACGAGCACCCCGGCCCGCGCCGCGAGCCCCGCCGCGAACGTCCCCTCGGCGACGCCGACCTGCGCCTCCACGTCGCACCGCTGCGCGATGTGCTCGACGATCCGCTCGGCGGCGACGGCCTCGCCGCCGTAGTACCGCGCGGGCCCGCGGGCCGCGAGCGCGCACGCCCCGGGCCGCAGCGTCTCCACCCCCGGCGCGAGCTCCTCGACCGCCGCGAGGACCGGCTCGAACGCTCGCATGTCCCGGCCCGGGTCGTGCTCGAGCACGATGAGGTGCGGGCAGCGCCCCTGCGCCTCCCGTTTGCGCAGCCCTCGCCGTACCCCTTCGGCCCGCGCCGCGGGCGACGTGGCCAGCACCCGGTTGGCGTGCAGCACCGCCACCGGCTCGCCCGCCGGGTACCCGTCCACGATCTCGGCCGCGATCACCGGCCAGTCGGGGCACCACACCACGATCGTGCGCAGCATCACCACAGCCGCTCCCCCACCCCGCCACCGCCCCCCATCCCGCCAGCCGCTGACATCCCCTCATGATCAACGGCACAGATCGGCCGCCCGGACGACCACAGAACGACTTCGATCACCACACCCCGCCGGCCGGGGACGCGGGTCGCGGGCGCCAACGTCCCGCCAACCCGCGCCACACCACCACCCGCCCGCAGCCCCTCATGATCAACGGCACAGATCGGCCGCCCGGACGACCACAGAACGACTTCGATCACCGAACCTCGCCGGCCGGGGACGCGGGTCGCGGGCGCCGGCCTCTCCGGGCGCCGGGCCGCGGGCGCCAGCCACTCCGGGCGCCGGGCCGCGGGCGCGGGTCGTTCCGGGTGCCGGGCGGCGGCGGGCGGTCGCATGTCAGCCGACCCTCCGCAGCGCGGCGGCCGCCTTGCGCGGCATCCGTGCGTCGTGGACCGGCGGCAGCGGCCCTTCCAGCGCAGGCAGCCACAGCGTCACCTCACGCGCGGCGCTCGCCGCGCCCCGGCCGCGGGCCTGGATGGTCAGCTCCCGGCAGCGCAGCCGCCCCCGCCCCTCGCCGAGCCCGCCCCAGCTCTGCTGGACCGGGGTCACCGTCACGTCCGCGCCCGCCCACGTCCCGGCCGGCATGAGGACGCTGCCCCGTTGCCGGGCCCGCGCCGCCAGCCGCCCCGCCACCGACGGCGCCACCGTCCCCGGCACCGCCGCCACCACGATGTCCACCCCGTCGAGCAACGCCGCGACGGTGCCCGCCCACTCGGTCCCCGGATGCGGCACCAACGCCAGCCGCTCGAGCGCGATCCCCATCTCCGCCGCCGCCACCGGACTCAACGCCGGCATCCCCACCACCGCACACCACGACCCGGCCCGGCTCGCCGCCGCCAGCAACGCCAGCAGCACCGACGACGTCTGCACCGCGATCGTCGCACCCCGCCGCAGCCCACCTCCGGGCAGCAACGCCCGCAGCCCCGCGAGCACCGGCAGCACCTTCCCCGCCCCGAGGCCCGCCCCACCGGCGTGCTCGCTCGCCGGCCGCACCATCCCCGCCCCGACCAGCCCAGCCAGCCCTGCGACCCCGGCAACCCCACCCGCCGCCGGCCGGCCCGCCTTACTCCCACCCCACCGCTCCACGACCGCCGGCCGCTCGACGCTCGCAGACCGCTCGACGCTCGCAGACCGCTCGACGCCCGCCGACTGCTCGACGCCCGCTTGCTGCTCCACGCCCGCGGACCGCTCGCCGCCCGCTTGCTGCTCCACGACCGCCGGTCGACCGCCGACCGCCCGCAGCCGCCCACCTCCGGCGCCCGCTCCCAGCTCCTGACGACGGCCGGCTCGACCGGACCCGGCGGCTGGCTGCCTCGCGGGAGGTCCGCCGGGGACCGAGGCGAGCCGCCTCGGATGGCCCGGATCGCGGGACGACGAGCCCGGAACGGAAGCAGGCAGAACCGGCGGAGTGGCCGGGGGCTGGGCAGCGTTGCTCACGCCGGTAGTCCTGACCGCGGCGTCGACATCGGCGTCGACGTCGGTGTCGACGGGTGTGTCGTAGGACTCGGCGGCCGCCGAAGCCGACATGCCAGCCACGGCACCCTGCTCCCCCACTGTCTGTGCTGTCCTCCCGCCGCGCTTCCTGCCACGGCGGGCTCTTCCGACCCAGCTGTCCTGCCCCCGGCTCAGCCCACCCGCCTGAGGTCGACTCCAGCGGAAACCCCGAGACCCACGAAAGCGTTAATCAGGTCCAACCATGGCAAATCGGGCACCACAAACGGTGGTGAACGGCCGTTGCCGATCTGGGACCAGGAATGCGTGACAGCCTCAGCCGCCCGCGCCGACCGCCGCCGACGTCAGCGCCCGGCGGAATAGCGCCCCGAGCGGGCGACGCACGGCGCGAGGCGGTGCCGGACTGGACGGGTGAGGGCTGAGTGCCGAGTCAGCTCGCCAGGCCCTCGAGCCTGGGCTGATAGGAAAGGCCGAGGCCGACCTCGACCACGGCGATGAACTGCTCCGCGGAGCGCATCAGGTCGTCGGCCTCCCGGGCGGTGACCACCCGCGGGATGCCCGCCTCCGCGGCGGAACGCTTGCTGGCGCCGGCGGCGAAATAGGCCGCCCACTCGGTCAGCTCGGGTGCGACGAGCACCAGCAGCGACCACACGCTCGTCACCCGGCTGCGGCGGCCCGGCGCGGCGGGCACGGCCCGGGCGGCGAGGACGGCCGCGGCGGCGCGCAGCGCGGCGAGGTGGGCAGTGGCATAGCGCATGCCGTCGGTGCGGATCTCCGCCGCCTCCTCGAGGCCGCGGCGGGCGAGGGTCAAGAGCTCCCGTGGCGTGCGGTGGGGAAGCGCATGCGCGGGAACCGGAAGCTGCTGCCGGGACACACCGCCGGCCGGACCGGCGACCGCGGGGGTGGCCGGGGCGCCCGGGAATCGACTGATGTTGGACGAGTGGGTCGAACGGTTCGCCGGCATCGGTGTCTCCCTCTGTGGTGCGTCGGCGGGACCCGCCATGGGTGCCCGTGGTGCGTGCGGGCCGCCGCTGGGGGAGTAGCGGCGACGCGCGGGTCGGAACAGCTCGGACAGCGGTCGAACGGCGACGTCGCCGGCCGGGCGTGGAGCTTCCCCACACCACCCCCGGCCGGCGGGCCGGCTGGGTCGCTGCCCGCCGCCCGGGGGTCGTGGGCGGCGGGCAGCGACCCCACCTGAGGCCAGACCCGCGAAAATCCGGCCTCCGCGGTGTCGCGGACCGCGCTCGGGAAGAGCGCCGCGAATCGCCTTCCCGAAGCAGTTCGAACACTCGTTCGACTGGGATAAGACTACACCCGGGGGGTGGGGGAGGTGCAACGGCGCGGGGAGATTTTTCGAACATCCGTTCGCACGATCATCCGGTCGTGTCAGTCTCCGCCGAGGGGTGCAGGTGGGTGCGCTGGCCGTCGTGGTCGAAGACGCAGAGGATCTCCGCCGGGCCGCCGTGGGCACCGATGGCGTGCGGCGTCATGGTGGAGAACGCCGCCGCCTGGCCGGCCTCGACCAGGATGGTCCGCTCCCCCAGCCGCAGCACGACCGTCCCCGACAGCACCGTGAACCAGTCCTTGCCGGGGTGCACCCGCAGGTCGCCGGGGACTGGGCGGGTGATGCGCATCTTGGCCACGAACACGCCGTGCGGCCCGGGCTCGGGGGTCAGCATCCAGGTGGTCATCCCGTGCACCGTGTCCCGCCGCGGCCGGATCACCACGTCCTCGTCGTCCGGGGACTCCACCAGCTGGTCGAGGGTGGTCCCCAGCGCCCGGGCGATCGGGGCGAGTTGGTCCAGGGCGATGCGCCGGTGGCCCGTCTCGATCCGGCTCAGCGTGGAGGGGCTCAGGTAGCACCGGGAGGCGAGGTCGTCCAGCGACCAGCCCCTGGCCACCCGCAGCCCGCGGATCCGCTTGCGAACCAGCTCGTCGAGCGCACCGTCTTGCGTCATACGCAAGAGCATATGTCGGTGACGCAATCAGCGGCTACCTTGGCACCATGGCACACGATCACCAGCACGAAGCACACGGACACGAGCACCACGGACACGAGCACTACGGACACGAGCACCACGGACACGAGCACCACGGACACGGGGACCACGGACACGGGGACCACGGCGACCACCAGGAGCTCGCCGACATCCTCGACCTCGACGCCGAGGTGCTGCACGAGCACCTGACCGAGGCCATGGCCTGGGTGCACGAGCACGCCGGCCCCGCCGCCACCGTCCTGGACCTGGGTGCCGGCACCGGCGCCGGCACGTTCGCCCTGGCCCGACGCTTCCCCGAGGCGCAGGTCACCGCCGTCGACGTGTCCCCGCAGATGCTGGAGCACATCCGGCGCAAGGCGGAGGCGATGGGCGTACCCGAGCGGATCCGGACGATCGAGGCCGACCTCGACACCACCCCGCCCGGCACGCTGCCCACGGCCGATCTGGTGTGGGCCGCCAACTCGCTGCACCACCTGGCCGACCCCGTCGCCACGCTGCGCGGCATCCGCGGCGTGATCCGTCCCGGCGGGCGCCTCGTGGTGCTGGAGATGGACGCGTTCCCGCGGTTCCTGCCCGGCGACCCGATCGAGGAGCGCTGCCACGCCCTGGTCGCCGAGGCGCGGGCCGGCGACATGCCGCACCTCGGTGCCGACTGGGCGCCGCTGCTGCGGGCGGCCGGGTTCACGGTCGAGGCCACGCACCGCTTCGAGATCGACCTGCGCCCCCCGCTGCCCGAGGCCGCCGTTCGGTACGCGCAGACGACCCTCCGCCGCCTCCGGCAGGGACTCCAGGACCGGCTGAACCCGGCCGACCTGGCCGCGCTGGAGGTCCTGGCCGAAGACGTACCGCACCGCGGGGACCTCGCCGTCCAGGCCCGCCGCACCGCCTGGTCCGCCCGGCCGTAAGCACGCAGCCTCCGGAAGGGGTAAGGAGTGGAGCACTCCCTACCCCTGACCTGTACCCTCTGCGGGTGACTCACCAGCCCCGCCCCGCCACCGGTGTCGCGATGGTCCTCGCCGGCAGCGCCCTGTTCGCCGTCAACGGCACCGTCTCCAAGCTCGCCGCCGGGACCGGGATCGACGCGCCGCAGCTCACCACGCTGCGGGCCGGCGGCGCCGCGCTGGGGCTGTTCGCGCTGGCGCTGGTGTTCCGCCCGGCCGGACTGCGGGTCAGCCGCCGCGAGGTGCCGATGCTCGTCGCGTACGGCCTCGCCGGCTTCTTCTTCGTCCCCATGCTCTACTTCGTGGGCATCGGGCGGCTGCCCGTCGGCATCAGCCTGCTGTTCGAGTACACGGCGCCGGTCCTGGTCGCGCTGTGGGCGCGGTTCGTGCAGGGGCACGCGGTGCGGCCCAGGCTGTGGGCTGGGCTCGCCGCGAGCCTCGCCGGCCTGGCCTGCGTGGCGGAGATCTGGGGCGAGCTGCGCCTCGACGCGGTCGGGGTGGCCGCCGCGCTCGGCGCCGCCGTGCTGCTGGCCGCCTACTACCTGCTCAGCGCCCGCGGCGTGACGAGCCGCGACACGCTGTCGCTGACCGCGTACGCGTTCGGGGTGTCCGCCCTGGCCGGGTCGGTGGTGCGGCCCTGGTGGGACTTCGACTTCGCCCGCACCACGGTCACCACGCGCGGCGTCCCGGTGTGGCTGCTGCTGACGTACATGGTGCTCGGCGGGTCGATCGCGTCGTACCTGCTGCTCGCCGGAGCGATGCGGCACCTGCCGCCGACCAGCGTCGGCATCATCGGCATGTCGGAGCCGGTGATCGCGACCGCGGTGGCCTGGCTGGTCCTGCACGAGCACCTCAACGTCGCGCAGATCTGCGGCGGTGTGCTGATCCTGGCCGGGGTCGCGCTCGCCGAGACCGCCCGGGTCAAACCGCAGCCGGCGCAGCGCGAGCCGGAAACTGTCGGTGCCCCCAACTAGAGTCGACCGCATGCAGGTACATCCCAACGTGCAGGCGGTCCAAGACGCACTCGACGCCGCCGGGGCCCGCGCCACCGATGGCAGCCCTTGCCAGGTCCGGGTCCTCACCGAGCCGGTGCACACCGCCGTGGCCGCCGCGGAGGCGGTCGGGGTCGAGGTCGGCCAGATCGCCAACTCGCTGATTTTCGACACCGGCGGCGACCCGCTGCTGGTCCTCACGTCCGGCGCACACCGCGTCGACACCGCGAAGGTCGCCGCGCTGCTCGGCATCGGCAAGAGCCGGGTGAAGCGCGCCAGCGCCGAGTTCGTGCGGGAGCACACCGGCCAGGTCATCGGCGGGGTGTCGCCGCTGGGCCACCCGAAGCCGGTACACACGCTCGTCGACGTCGATTTACAGCAGTACGCGGAGATCTGGGCCGCCGGCGGCATCCCGCAGGCCGTGTTCCCGATCACGTACGCCGAGCTGGTCCGCATCACCGACGGCACGCCGGCCGAGGTTGCGTGACGGTCCGGCTGCACGTGTGGCGGGTGCGGCCCGCGGCCGTGCCCGCGGCGATGTGGGGCATGGCGGTCGACCGGCGGCGGCTGCGCCGCGACGCGGACTTCGTGAAGCTGCTCGGCACCGGCAAGGGCAGCGAGTTCGGCGCGGACAAGGCCGACCTGACCCGCTGGGCCGCGCTCGTCGTCGGCGACACCGCGGTGAGCCCGCCGATGCGCGGCGCCGTGGCGAAGTGCGTCCTCACCCTGGATCCGATCGCCAGTCGCGGCACGTGGGCGGGGCGGGAGCCGTTCGATGCACGTACCAGAGCCGGAAAAACCGACATGATCGCTGTCCTGACCAGGGCCAGGCTGAAGGCCCGCAGGGCGCCCGCGTTCTGGAGGGCCATCGATCCGGTCTCCCGGGCGTTGCAAAACGCCGAGGGCCTGATCTGCGCGTTCGGCATCGGCGAGGCACCCGTAGGATTCCAGGGCACCGTCAGCCTCTGGCGCGGTGCGGCGGATGTCGTCCGTTTCGCGTACCGTCAGCCCGAGCATGCCGCCGTCGTGGACCGCACACCCCGCGAGGGCTGGTATGCGGAGGAGTTGTTCGCCCGGTTCCGCGTGCTGGACGTCACCGGCGACCGTGAGGTGATCGGTTGGAGGGACCGCCCGTGAGGCTCGTGCGGTGGCGCGGGGAGGACCTCCTCGCGCGGCTCGACGACGTCATCGCCGTCTACGGGGAGGCGATGGGCTACTCGGTCCAGCTGCTGCAGACCCGCCGCGGCTACGTGGCCGGTCACACCCGGCGCGAGTCGTTCCAGGCGGTCGCGACCCTCGACGACGAGGACACCCTGCTCGGCTTCGGCTACGGCTACCGCGGCACGTCCGGGCAGTGGTGGCACGACCAGGTGCGCAACGCGCTGCGCCGCGAGCACCGCAAGTACTGGCTCAGCAACTGCTTCGAGATCGTCGAGCTGCACGTCCGCCCGCACGCGCAGGGCCACGGCATCGGCGCCCGGCAGCTGCACGACCTGCTCACCAACGCGCCGCAGCAGACCGCGCTGCTGTCCACGCCGGAGGCGCCGGAGGACACGTCCCGCGCGTGGCGGCTCTACCGGCGCTTCGGCTTCGTCGACGTGCTGCGGCACTTCAACTTCCCGGGCGACGACCGCCCGTTCGCCGTCCTCGGCCGGCAACTGCCGCTGTGAAGCTCTGGCCGCTGCTCGGCGTGCTCGTCCTCGTCGAGATCGCGTACCCGCTCGTGCACGGCAGCACCCGCGCCGCGCTGACCGTCGCCACCGTCGTCGCCGGCTACCTGCTGTCCGTCGGGCACGCCTGGTGGTCCCGCGGTCCGCGCGCCGCGGCACTGCTCGTGGCCGTCACCACCGGTGGCGGGTTCGCGGTCGAGGCGGTCGGCCGGGAGACCGGGTACCCCTTCGGCGACTACGACTACACCGGAGCGCTCGGGCCGCGCCTGATGGGCGTACCGCTGGTGATCCCACTGGCGTGGACCTGGATGGCGTGGCCGGCGTGGGTGGCCGCCGCCCGCCTCACCGAGCGGCGCTGGCTGCGGGTCGGCGCCGCCGGGCTGGGCCTGGCCGCCTGGGACCTCTTCCTCGACCCGCAGATGGTCGGCGAGGGCTACTGGCGCTGGGACTCCCCCGGCGCGACCCTGCCCGGCGTGCCGGACATCCCGCTGACCAACTATCTCGGTTGGCTCCTGGTGGCATTGGTACTGGCGGCCGCCCTCACCTTCACCGTCACCGGCCCGGTACGCGGGGACGATGGGGTGATGTACGCGCTGTACCTGTGGACGTACGGCTCCAGCGTCCTCGCGCACGCGGTGTTCCTGGACATGCCGGCCTCGGCGGCGTGGGGGGCGCTGGGCATGGGACTGGTCGCGGTGCCGTTGGCGGTGACGCTGTGGCGCTCGCGGTCCTGACCCTGGTGCTGACCGGGGTGGTGCTGGCGCTGACGGTGCACACGCTGGTCAACGCCCGGCTGCTGCGCCGTCCGCCATCGGCGGGCGCGGCTGCCTCGGGAGGCTCGACGGATGCGGCTGCTTCGGGGGACTCGGCGGAGGCGGCTGTTTCGGGGGACTCGACGGATGCGGCTGCTTCGAGGGACTCGGTTTTGGGCAGCGCCGCCGGCGCTGTGGCGGCCGCCGGCCAGGTCGCGGTGCTGCTGCCGCTGCGGGACGAGGCGGCGCGGGTCGAGCCGTGCCTGCGGGCGCTGCTGGCCCTGCGCGGCGCGCCCCGGCTGGTCGTCCTCGACGACGGCTCCACCGACGGCACCGCCGACCTGGTCAGGGCGGTCGGCGGGGACAGGGTCACGCTGCTGACCGGCGGGCCGCTGCCGCCGGGGTGGCTCGGCAAGCCGCACGCCTGCCAGCAGCTCGCCGACGCCGCCGGGGACGCCGACCTGCTGGTCTTCCTCGACGCCGACGTGGTACTGCGGGAGGACGCCGTCCGGGCGGCTGCCGTCGTACTCGACGATGCGGGGGCGGATCTGCTCAGCCCGTACCCGCGCATCACGGCGGGCAGCGCCGGTGAGCGGCTCGTCCAGCCGCTGCTGCAGTGGTCGTGGCTGACGTTCCTGCCGCTGCGGGCGATGGAACGCTCCCCGAGGCCGTCGCTCGCCGCAGCCGGCGGGCAGTTCCTGCTGGTGCGCCGGGCCGCCTACGACCGGGCCGGCGGCCACGCGGCGGTGCGCGACAAGGTCCTGGAGGACATCGAGCTGGCCCGGGCGGTGAAACGCACCGGCGGCCGGATCGCGCTCGCCAACGGCTCCAGCCTCGCGACCTGCCGGATGTACACGTCGTGGCGGGAGGTCGTCGACGGCTACAGCAAGTCGCTGTGGGCGTCGTTCGGCTCCCCCGCCGGCGCCGCGGCCGTCGTGTCGCTGCTGCTCAGCCTGTACGTCGTGCTCCCCCTCACCGTCCTAGCCGGCCAGTGGTGGGGTGCGGCCGGCTACCTGCTGGGCGTGGCGGGCCGGGTCGTCAGCGCCCGGACGACCGGCGGCCGGGCCTGGCCCGACGCGCTCGCCCATCCCGTGTCCGTGCTGCTGTTCGCCTGGCTGGTCGCCCGCTCGTTCCGCCGACGCGGCCGGGTCACCTGGAAGGGGCGCCCGACATGGCAACCGTGACCGGTGCCCCTCTCATCCGGAAGGGGCGCCCGGCATGGCGACCGTGACCGTCATCGGTGCCGGGGTCGGCGGGCTCGCCACGGCGGCCCGGCTCGCCGCCGCCGGGCACCGCGTCACCGTGTTCGAGCAGGCGGCCGTGGCCGGCGGCAAGCTCGGCCGGCACGAGCGGGTCACCGGCGCCGGCACGTTCCGCTTCGACACCGGCCCGAGCCTGTTCACGCTGCCACAGGTCGCGGCGGAGCTGTTCGCGCACACCGGCGGCCCCGCCCCGGAGCTGGACCTGGTCGCGCTGGATCCGCTGGTACGGCACCGCTTCCCCGACGGCACGACCCTGGACTCGTGCGCAGGGGCCGGCTTCGCCGACCGGATCGGCGACGCGTTCGGCGCCACGGCCGCGCAGGACTGGCGGCGGCTGTGGCGGCGCGCCGGGCGCGTCTGGGACACCTCGTGGCGGCACGTGCTGACCGCCCCGGTCGACGGTCCGCTGCAGCTGGCGGGGCTGGCGTGGCGGCTGCGCGACCTCGCCGCGATCGCTCCCGGCCGGACCCTGCGCGGCCTGGGCCGCCGCCACCTGCGCGACCCGCGGCTGCGGATGCTGCTGGACCGGTACGCCACCTACACCGGCGCCGACCCGCGCCGGGCGCCGGCCGCGCTGCTCGCGATCCCGTACGCGGAGCTCGAGTTCGGCGGCTGGTACCTGCGCGGCGGCCTCGGCACGCTCGCCGACGCACTGCTCGCCCGGTGCGCGGCGCTCGGCGTCACCGTCCACCTCGGTACGCCCGTCGAGTCCGTCCTGGTGGAGGGTTCCCGGGCGGCGGGGGTCGTCCTCGCCGGCGGCACAACGGTCCGCAGCGACCTGGTGGTCGCCAACGCCGACGCCCTGCACGTCTACCGCGACCTGCTGCCGTCACCGCGCCGCGCGGCCGCTCTCACGCAGCGCAGCCTCGGCGGTTTCGTCCTGCTGCTCGGCGTCCGCGGCACGACGCCGCAGCTGGCGCACCACACGGTGTTCTTCCCCGACGACTACGACGCCGAGTTCGACGCCATCTTCGGCCGCCCGGCCCGGCCGCCCGCGGACCCGACGGTGTTCGTCACGTCGGCCGCCGACCCAGCTGCCCGCCCCGACGGCCACGAGGCGTGGTTCGTGCTGGTCAACGCCCCGCCGCAGGGTGCCTTCGACTGGCGCGCGCCCGGCGTCGCCGACGGGTACGCCGACCGGGTCCTCGCCGTCCTCGCGGCCCGCGGGGTCGACGTCCGGGACCGGCTGCTGTTCCGCGACGTGCTGACCCCGGCCGACCTGGAGACCGCGACCCGCTCCCCCGGCGGCGCGATCTACGGCACCGCCAGCCACGGCCTCACCGGGCTGCTCCGCCCGCCGAACCGGGGCACGGTCCGGGACCTGTTCCTGGTCGGCGGGTCGGTCCACCCCGGCGGCGGCCTGCCGCTGGTGATGCTGTCCGCGAAGATCGTCGCCGACCGGATCGGCGCCGCGTAGCTCAGGCCGCTCGGCCCTGGTACGACGCCCGGCCCTGGCACGACTCCCGGCCCTGGGACGGTGTCAGGACAGGGCGCGGCGGACGCCGGCGACGAGCTGGACGAAGCCGGCGACGCCCAGCCCGGCCATGACGACGAGCACCGTGAGGGCCGTCGCGTCCTGCCAGCGCCCCACAAGACCCGCACCCGCCAGGGCGAGCAGCCCGAAGATCGTGACGAGCACGCGCGTCGGCCGCTCCGCCACGGTGACCGTGCCGATGTCGGACATGCCGGCGACGGTGGCGCGGGCTCGCACGTACTCATGCAGCCACATCAACCCGCAGCAACCGGCGGCGAGCCAGGCCGGCCCGCCGAGGATGACCAGTGCCACGAGCCAGCAGGCCTCGGCGACCCGGTCGGCGGCGGAATCGTAGACCTGGCCGAGACGGCTCGCCCGGCCGGTGACCACGGCCAGGACGCCGTCGACGGTGTCCGCGACCGCGGAGAGCAGCACCAGCACCGCACCCGCGAGCACCCAGCCGCGGCCGCCGGCCACCGCGACGGGCACCGCCGCCGACAGCAGGAGCCCGAGGACGGTGACCGAGTTCGGGCTGCGGACGCCGATCTTTATGACGGCGGCGCCCAGCTCGTACGACATGCGCAGCCAACCTCGCACGAGCGGCGACGCGGATCTGGGGTCATATCCGCCGTGCGCCGCCGCCCACCGCTCGGCGTAGCCGTCCCAGTCGCGGACGTCAGACGCGTGCGCCGACACCGAGTTGCTGCCAGACCTCTCGCGTGGCCGTCGACCGGTTGAGCGTGATGAAGTGGATGCCCGGCACGCCCTCGTCGAGGAGCCGCTCGCACATCTCGCTGGCCAGGTCGATGCCCAGGCGGCGGACCGCCTGCGGGTCGTCGGCGATGCGGTCGAACCGCTCGGCCAGCGCGGGCGGGAACGGCGCACCGGACAGCTGCTGGGAGCGGGCGATGGTGCCCATCGCGGTGACCGGCATGACCCCGGCCACGATCGGGGTCTCGCAGCCGGCCGCCGCGACCCGGTCCCGCAGCCGCAGGTAGTCGTCGGCGTCGAAGAACATCTGGGTGATCGCGAAGTCGGCGCCGGCCCGGCATTTGCGGACGAAGTTGGCGGTGTCGGACTCGATGTCGGCCGACCGCGGATGCTTGTACGGAAACGCCGCCACCCCGACGCTGAAGTCGCCGGACTCGCGGACGAGCCGCACCAGCTCCTCCGCGTAGAGCACCCCTTGCGGGTGCTGGACCCACTCCCCCATCGGGTCGCCCGGCGGGTCGCCGCGCACCAGCAGGAAGTTGCGGATGCCGGCGCCGGCCAGCTGGCCGATGACGTTGCGCAGCTCGGCCACGGAGTGGTTGACGGCGGTCAGGTGCGCCATCGGCAGCAACGTCGTCTCCGTCGCCACCCGCTCCGTCACGGCGACCGTGGTGTCCCGGGTGGTGCCGCCGGCACCGTACGTGATGGAGACGAACGACGGCCGCAGCGGCTCCAGCTCCCGGATCGCCTGCCAGAGCTGACGCTCGCCCTCAGGGGTCTTCGGCGGGAAGAACTCGAACGAGAACGTCGGCGCCGGCCCGGCGACCAGGTCACCGATCGCCGCGGGTCCGCCACCCATCACAGAAGGAAGTCCAGAAGCCACGTCCCGACTGTAGTGCCACCGGCGCCGCTGCCGGGAGCTCCGTGGGCGCCGAATCATGTCGTACCCGTGGGGTAGAAAGATGTTGGACGGTTCGACGTCCGCGGGCCACGCGAAGCCTGCGGCCGGCGGGCGTCCTGCTGGGCCGCGAGCGGACGGGGGTCGCTGGTTCCAGGAGGTCGTGACCGATGTCCCAGTGGATCGACCCGCCGGCACGCCCGGGCGACTCGCTCGGCGTGCTGCTGACCCGGCTGCGCCAGGCGCAGGGCAAGTCGCAGGTGCGGCTTGCCGGGCTGCTGTGCGCCGCGTCCGGGCTGCCGACGCTGACCCGCCACGAGATCTCCAGGTGGGAGCGGGAGGAGCGCATCCCGAGCCGGGTCTGGCTGGGCTGGCTCGCGCTCGTGCTCGACACCCCGCTCGACGACCTGGAGCGCGCCGCGGCGCTGACCCGCCGGCGGAGGGAGCCAACCATGATCATGACGTTGACGTTGACCGCGACGACCAGCCCGCCGGGTGCGACGGCTGCGACGGGCACCGCGGCACAGCCGGACGCCACGGCGCCGGCGGGCTCGGCGGCGCCGGCGGGTGACACAGCGCGGAGCGGACCCGGCCGGCCGGATCGGATCGTGGCGGGTCCCGGCACGGCCGACGGGACTGGTCCTGCCACAGACAGCGGACCTGCCCGGCCCGGGACCAGTCCTGCCACAGATCGCCGGCAGGACCGGCGGGAAACTGATGCTGCCCCGGACCGGCGGGAGCGCATCGCCGAGCTGCGGCGCATGGACGACCTGCTCGCCGGGCCCGAGCTACTTGCGCTGGTGCTCGGCGAGCTGCGCTCCGCCGCCCGTGACACGGCCGCCGGGGCGAGGTCCGCGGCGGACGTGGCGGAGCTGACCCAGCTGCACGCGTGGGTGGCCGCCGACGCGGGCCGGCGCCCGCAGGACGGCGTGCAGCGTCAAGGGGTGCGAGCGGCGCTCGCCGCCGGTGACCGGGCCCTCGCCGGGCACCTGCTCGGCTGCCACGCCCATCTGGTCGCGGAGCGCGGCGACGGTCCGGCGGCCCTGCGCTTCGCCGGCACAGCCGAGCGGGTCGCGGCCGGCAGCGACCCGGCGACCGCCACGGTGCTGCCGCTGCGGGTCGCGTTCGCCGCCGCGCGGGCCGGTGACCGGCACACCTGCGATGCGGCCCTCGCCCGGGCGCAGGACGCGCACGCCCGCAGGGTGCCCGGGCTCGACCCGCCGTGGCTGTACTGGCTGGACACCGCCCACGTGGACGCCCTGGCCGGGCTGTGCCTCGCCGCTTCGGGGCGTCCCGAAGCGGCGCTGTCCCGCCTCGCGGCCGCGGCGCAGGGCCCGACAGTCCGCCTGCGCGCCGCCGGCCTGGTGAGTGCCGCCACCGCCGAGGCCCACCTTGCCACCGGCGACCTCGACGCCGCCTGCGCCGCGGCGACCATGGCGCTGCTCATGTGTGTGGACTCGGGGTCGTTCCGGGTGCTGGACCGGCTGCGGCGCCTCGGGCCTGCCCTGCACGCTGCCGCCGGGCCGGGGAGGCCACCCGCCGCGTTGCGGGCATACGCGGACCTGGCGCACTCGGCCGCCGCCTACCTACCGGGCGCCGCCCCGGCCGCCGCCGCCCCGGCCGCCGCCGCCCCGGCCGCCGTCCAGCCGGCGCCGACGCCGGGCGCCGCCTGCCTGCCGGACGCCGCTCGCCTGCCGGGCGCCACCCCAGCCGCCGCCCCGGGCGCCGCTTACCCGTCAGGCGCCACCCCAGCCGCCGCGCACCCGCCGGGTGCCCCGGCCGCCGTCCAGCCGGTGCCGGCGCTGACGCCGGTCAGCCAGGCCGCGCCGACCGGGCGCACGAGAAGTCCGGCAAGCCAGGCAAGCCCGACCGACCGGGTGGGTGCGCTCGGCCGGACCGATCCTGCCGGGCCGGCAGACCTGCGGAGAAGGGCGGCAAGCTGACCACGGCTCCCCACCTGTCAGGCTCGCCACCTCGACCCGGGTCGCCGGCGACCACGGGAAGGGGCGTTCTGCCGTGACGTTCCGCAAAGAGTCCGATTCGCTCCGTTGCCGCAGGCGGGTCCGTGTCCACCGGCCCGCCCCGCTGGCGGCCCGCTGGCGGCCCGCTGGCGGCCCGCTATCCGCCCCGCTGGTGGCCCGCTGGTGGCCCGCTGGTGGCCCGACCGGTCACAGAGTGGGGACCGGAGCGGCAGGCGCGGCTGTTTCGGGCTAGCGTCTCTGCCGTGAGCCACCCTTTCCTCGACCGGGCCGACCTTCGCACGCGGGTGCGGCAGGCGCTCGGTGACTTCCTGCGCCGGCGGCGGACCCGGCTGGCCGAGATCGAGCTGGAGGCCCTGGCCCCGGTCGCGGACGCGATCGAGGCGCTCGTGCTGCAGGGCGGCAAGCGGCTGCGGCCGGCGTTCGCGTACTGGGGGCACCGCGGGGCCGGCGGCGCCGACGACGACGCGGTGGTGGCGGCGGTGGCGGCGCTGGAGCTGGTGCAGGCCAGCGCGCTGATCCACGACGACGTCATGGACGGGTCGGAGACGCGGCGCGGGGAGCCGGCGGTGCACCGCAGGTTCGCGAAGCTGCACGCGGAGGCGGGCTGGCGGGGTGACCCCGCGGGGTTCGGCACGGCGGCGGCGATCCTGCTCGGCGACCTGTGCCTGGTGTGGTCCGACGAGATGCTGCACGCCAGCGGGGTGGCGCCGGAGGCGCTGGGCCGGGCGCGGCCGGTGTTCGACGAGATGCGCACCGAGGTGACGATCGGGCAGTACCTGGACGTGCAGACGCAGGCGACCGGGGACACGTCGACGGCGCGGGCGAGCCTGGTGGCGCGGTACAAGTCGGCGAAGTACACGATCGAGCGGCCGTTGCTGCTCGGGGCGGCGCTCGCCGGGGCGTCGCAGACCTTGGTGAAGGCCTACGAGGGGTACGGGTTGCCGCTCGGCGAGGCGTTCCAGCTGCGCGACGACGTGCTCGGCGTGTTCGGCGACCCGGCGGTGACGGGCAAGCCCGCCGGCGACGACCTGCGGGAGGGCAAGCGCACCTACCTGATCGCGGCGGCCCTGGAGAACGGGGCGCCGGCCGGGGTGTTCACCGAGCTGCTCGGCAACCCCGACCTGGACGCCGATGGGGTGGCCCGGTTGCGGGAGGTGATCGTGGACAGCGGGGCGCTGCGGCGCACCGAGGACAGGATCGGGCACCTGACCGCGGAGGCGCTGGGGGCGCTGGACGGGGCGCAGGTCACCGAGGAGGCGCGGGAGGTCCTGGCCGGTCTGGCCCAGGCTGCGACGCAGCGGACAGTCTGACCCACAGCGACAGCGTCACCACGATCAGGGCGAAGCCGAACGCGAGGTCCTCGACAGGGGCGTACACGAGCCTGATGCCGAGGATGTCGTCGGAGTTGTAGAGGACCACGCCCCGCCCGGTGAGCACGCCGTTGGACAGCAGCTGGAAGCCGAAGATGATCGGGTACGTGCACCAGAACACGCGCCCGAGCACGATGCGGCTGCGCAGCACGAACACGTCGATCAGCACCGCGACGAGCACGCCCAGGACGGCCGCCGCCGTGTACGTCACGGCCGCCGCCGGGCGGCGAGGCGCAGCAGGGTCTGCCGGGTCGCCTCGAAGCCGAGGATCGCGCAGACCGGCACGACGAGGAAGAACAGGACCTCCTCGAGCGGCAGGCCGCCCGGGAACACGACGCCGAGCATCTGGGCCGGGTCGAACGTCCAGTGCCCGGCGCGGATCGCCAGGAGGTCCCACACGACGAACACGGCCGCGACGGGCGCGATGGTCAGGGCGAGGCGCCGCACCTGCCGGAGCACGCCGACCTTCAGCAGCGGCTCGAGCCACAGCGCGCCGAAGAGACAGCCGGCGAGCACCAGCAGATACGTCAGGTGCGTGAGCACCGTCAGAAGCCCAGCGCCTGCGCGCGGCGCTTGACCTCGGTCGCGCGGTTACCGCGCAGCGCCTCGGCGGGGGTGCCCGGCAGGGTGTCGTCGGGCGTGTACAGCCACCGCAGCGCCTCTTCGTCGTTGTACCCAGCGTCGTGCAACACCGTGAGGACGCCGGGCAGGTGCTTCACCACGCCGTCGTCGTTGATGAAGTCGGCCGGCACGCGCAGCACACCGTCGGTACGGACGGCGATGATCTTGCGCTCCCGGACGAGCTGGTGCACCCGGTTGACCGGGATGCCGAGGCGCTCAGCGACGTCCGGCATGGTCAGCCACTCGGTTGGGCCCACAGGTTGTTCGGTCACAGGGAACACAGTGCCATGTCGCTGCGACGACAACTGACGGAGGGGAACGGCTGTGGGGCTCTGGCTCAAGGTCCACCGTGAGGTCACCGGTGCCTGGCGCTCCGCGTGCTACGACGTGTACCGGCAGGTGAGCCGCCGGAAGCTGGCCCAGCTGCTGACGCAGGAGACGGCCGAGTTCGCGCCGCGGCACCGGGCCCCGGACGCGCCGCGCCGGCCCCGGCGGGTGGCGGCGACCAGCGGCGTCGCGCTGCTCGTCGCCGGCGGGGCGGCCGGGACGTACCTGGCGGTCGCGGGCAGCCTGACCGCGCTGCGCACGCCACCGCCGCCGGCGCCGGTCGCCGCCGCGGGCGGGCCGGAGGTCACCGGCGCGGACGTGACCGAGGGCGCGCCGGCGCAGCCGCAGCCGACGCACGCCCGGCCGCAGGTGCGCCGGTCCGCGCCGCCGCCGGTGCTGGCGATGCCGGCGGTGCCGCCGTCCGCGGGGCAGCCCACGACGAACACCCCGGAGAGCACGCCGACGCCGTCGGCCAGCCCCAGCCCGAGCGCGTCCGCCAGTGCGTCACCGTCCGCATCGGTACCGTCGCCCACACGTACGGCCTCAAAGACCCCGAAACAGGGACAAAGCAGTGTCGGTATGGCAGGGCGCTGAGGAAACCGGTTCACCAGCCGTACACTCGCAGCCAATGGATACCACGGTCGCCGATCCTCTTCTCGGGGCGCTTGTAGACGGGCGCTACCGCGTTCGCTCCCGTGTCGCCAAAGGCGGCATGGCGACGGTCTACACCGCACTCGACGAGCGGCTCGAGCGCACCGTCGCCCTCAAGATCATCCATCCGGCACAGTCGCACGATTCGCAGTTCGTCAACCGGTTCACCGACGAGGCGAAGACGATCGCCCGGCTGACCCATCCCAACGTCGTCGCCGTGTACGACCAGGGCACCCACCACGGCCTGCCGTACCTGGTGATGGAGTTCGTGCGGGGCCGCACGCTGCGCGAGGTGCTCGCCGAGCGCCGCCGCCTGCAGCCGCAGGAAGCCCTCGCGATCATGGAGCAGATGCTGGCCGCGATCGCCGCCGCGCACCGCGCCGGCCTCGTGCACCGCGACGTGAAGCCGGAGAACGTCCTGGTCGCCGAGGCGCCCGGGGACACCCACAACCTCATCGACGGCGTGGTCAAGGTCGCCGACTTCGGCCTGGCCCGCGCGGTCGAGGCGAGTGCCGACGAGACCGGCTCGCACCTCATGGCCACCGTTGCCTATGTCGCGCCGGAGCTCGTCACCGACGGCCACGCCGACCCGCGCACCGACGTGTACTCGGCCGGCATCGTGCTGTTCGAGATGCTCACCGGGCGGGTGCCCTACGAGGCGGACCGTCCCGTCGAGGTCGCGTGGCAGCACGTGGACCGCGACGTGCCGTTCCCCTCGCGGTACACCCCGGGGCTGCCCTCGGCGGTCGACGACCTGGTGATCAGGGCGACCCGCCGCGACCCCGGCGCCCGCCCGACCGACGCCGGCGCGATGCTCGCCGAGGTGCAGGCGGCCCGCGAGAACATCGGCGTGGAGATCGCCACCCGCTCGCGGCCCCTGGCGCAGCCGACGGTGATCGTGCCGCAGGTCGAGTCGGTCCCGCAGAACGTGTACCGCACCGGCACGGTCGAGCCGGCCCGCCCGTCCTGGTCACGGCTGCCCAGCCCGGCACCGTCGCAGCAGGTGGCGCGGCGTCGCCGGGCGCAGGAGGAGCCGGCCGGTCCCGCCGCCCGGCTCAGCGAGCTGCTCGCACAGATCAACGCCAACCCGCGGACCCGCCTGACGGTGATCGCGGCGATGCTCGCGGTGGGCCTGCTCGTCGCGGTCGGCGGATACTGGATCGGCGTCGGTCGCTACACCGACACCCCCGACCTCACCACGATGACCAGCGACATGGCTGGCCAGCAGGCGCGGGCCGCCGGGTTCAAGGTCAAGTTCGGGCCGCCGCGGTTCGACACGAAGATCCCCAAGGACAAGGTGCTCGCGCAGAACCCCGCAGCGCACTCGCGCATCCTCGACGGCGGCACGATCACGCTGACGCTGTCGCTCGGGCCCGAGATCCACAAGGTCCCGGACATCGCCGGCAAGGAGTACGACCTCGCCCTCGTCGACGTGCAGGCGACCGGGCTGCTGGCGACCCGCGCCGAGAAATTCGACGACGCGGTCCCGGCGGGGTACGTGATCGAGACCGAACCGAGGATCGGCACCGAGGTCCAGCCCGGCCAGACGATCAAGGTGTTCGTCAGCAAGGGCCCCAACCCGGTCAAGGTGCCGCTCGTCATCGGCAAGAACATCGAGGACGCCAAGCAAGCCCTCGCCAAGGTGAAGATCACCGTCGGCAAGGTCGAGGCCGTCGACAGCGACAAGCCCAGGGACGAGGTCATCTCCCAGAGCATCGGCGACGGCAACAGCGTCACCGACGGCATGGTCATCGACCTGCAGATCTCGAAGGGCCCGGCGCTGCTCACCGTCCCCGAGGTCCGGGGCATGCAGCTCGACGAGGCCAAGCGGAACCTGGAGGCGATGGGCTTCGCCGTCGACCCACAGGGCTTCGGCACCGTGCGCCAGATGGACCCGCAGCCGGGCACGCAGGTCCCGCCGGGCACCCGGATCCGTCTGCTGGCGTACTTCTAGTGGTCACGAAGGCACCGGCCGGCGGGCGCAGGCCCGCCGCCGGTCAGTCCCGCGTCGCCGGCAAGTGCGCAACCGCCGCGACCACACAGCACGCGACCGGCAAGCCTGCCGCGCGGTCCGGCGCCGGCCTGACGCCCGTGGGCGGGCACGCGCCCGCCGCCGGCGGCCTGGCCAAGGCGTCGCTGCGCTACGTGGAGCAGACCGGCGCGACCGCGGTCCAGGTGTACGTGTCCAACCCGCGCGGCTGGGCGGTCACCGACGGCGACCCCGGCCAGGACGCGGCGTTCCTCGACGGCTGCGGCGAACGCGGCGTCGCCGCCTACGTCCACGCCGCGCTGCTGGTCAACCTCGGCTCCCCCACCGAGGCGACCGTCGAGCGGTCCGTCGCGTCGCTCGAGCACGCGCTGCGGCGCGGCAAGGCGATCGGCGCCCGTGGTGTGGTGTTCCACGCCGGGTCGGCGGTCGACGCCGCGCACGCCGGGAAGGCCCTGGGCGTGGTCCGTGCCGTGCTGCGCCCGCTGCTCGACCGCGCGGTGCTGGAGGGCTGGCCGCCGCTGCTGGTCGAGCCGAGCGCCGGCGGCGGCCGTTCGCTGGCGTCGCGGGTGGAGCACCTGGAGGCGTACCTCGCCGCCGTCGACCACCACCCGCACCTCGGGGTCTGCTTCGACACCTGCCACGCCTGGGCGGCCGGCCACGACCTCGCCGCCCCGGGCGGCATGACCGCGACCCTCGACGCGCTGCTGCGCGCGACCGGCCCCGGCCGGCTGCGGCTCATCCACGCCAACGACTCGAAGGACGCGTGCGGCTCGACCCGCGACCGCCACGAGTCGCTCGGCAAGGGCACGATCGGCGCGGCCGCGTTCGCGGAGCTGGCCCGCCATCCGGTGGCGGCGGGAGTACCGCTGATCGTGGAGACCCCGAGCGGTGAGCTGTCCGCCGACCACGCCGCCGACATCGCCCTGCTCCGCGCCGGCCTGCGCTGACCCCGCCCCCGCGCGGGCGGCGGCCGAGCGTCTCGATGGCGTCGCGGGCCGAGCCGACTGACCCCGCCCCCGCGCGGGCGGCGGCCGAGCGTCTCGATGGCGTCGCGGGCCGAGCCGGCTGACCCCGCCCCCGCGCGAGCGGCCGGCTCAGCTCAGCAGCTTGGTGAGCACCGAAGCGGTCGTGGCGACATCGTCGTCGGTGAGGTCCAGGTGCGTGACCAGGCGCACCGTCCGCGGCCCGAACTGCGACACGAGCACGCCCAGCTCGCGGGCCGCCGCGGTCAGCTGCGCCGCGTCGAGCGGGGCGTCGCGCAGGTCCAGCATCACCAGGTTCGTCTCGGTGCGGGCCGGGTCGGTGACGCCGAGCGGGGCGAGGGCCGCGGCCAGGTGGCGCGCCTTGGCGTGGTCGTCGGCCAGCCGGTCGATGTGGTGCCGCAGCGCGTACAGGCCGGCGGCGGCGAGGATGCCCGCCTGGCGCATGCCGCCGCCGAGGCGCTTGCGGATGAGCCGGGCCTCGGCGATACGGGCGGCGGAGCCGATGACGAGCGACCCGACGGGCGCGCCGAGCCCCTTGGACAGGCAGACGGACAGGGTGTCGAACAGCCGCCCGTACTCGACGAGCGGGACGCCCGTGGCGACGTGCGCGTGCCAGATGCGGGCGCCGTCGCAGTGCAGGAGCAGGCCGGCGTCGTCGCAGACGGCGCGCAGCCGCCGCAGGGCCGGCAGCGGGATGATCGTGCCGCCGCCCTGGTTGTGGGTCTGCTCGACCGCGACGGCCCGGGTCGGGACCGTGTAACCGCCCGGCGGGCGGATCATCCCGGCGACGACCTCGGGGTCCAGCGCGCCGCCGACGGCCGGCCACGTGCGGGTGGAGATGCCGCCGTACGCCGCGGCCGCACCCATCTCGTAGGTGACGACGTGCGCGTCGGCGTCGCACAGCAGCTCCTCGGCCCGGGGCACGACGAGCTGCAGCGCGATCTGGTTGGCCATGCAGCCGGACGGCGTGAACAGGGCCGCCTCGTGCCCGAACAGGGCCGCGGCGTGCTCCTGCAGCTCGTGCAGCGACGGGTCCTCGTCGAAGACGTCGTCGCCGACCGGCGCCTCGGCCATGGCGGCGCGCATCGCCGGCGTCGGCCGGGTCACCGTGTCCGAGCGCAGGTCAGCGACCCGGGCTTCAGCCACGCAGCATCTCCGCGACGAGGAACGCCAGCTCCAGCGACTGCTGCGTGTTGAGCCGCGGGTCGCAGGCGGTCTCGTACCGGCCGGGGAGGTCCTCGTCGACGATCGCCTGGGCGCCGCCGAGGCACTCGGTGACGTCCTCGCCGGTGAGCTCGACGTGCAGGCCGCCGGGGTGCGTCTCCAGCTCGCGGTGGACCTCGAAGTAGCCGAGGACCTCGTCGACGATCCGGTCGAAATGCCGGGTCTTGTACCCGTTGGACGACTCGTGTGTGTTGCCGTGCATGGGGTCGCACTGCCACACGACGCGGCAGCCCGCCGCGGTGACCTTCTCCACGATCGGCGGGAGCGCGTCGCGGACCTTGTTGCTGCCCATGCGGGCCACGAACGTGAGCCGGCCGGGGATGTTGTCGGGGTTGAGCTTCTCGAACAGCTCGAGCGCCTGCTCGGGGGAGGTGGTCGGGCCGAGCTTGACGCCGATCGGGTTGGCGATGCGGGACATGAAGTCCACGTGGGCGCCGTCGATCTGGCGGGTCCGCTCGCCGATCCACAGGAAGTGCCCGGACAGCCCGTAGGGGCGGCCGCCGGCGATGCGGGCCAGGGGCCGCTCGTACTCCAGCGCGAGGGCCTCGTGCGAGCAGTACAGCGTGACGGTGCGCAGCGCCTCGTCGTCGTTGACGCCGCACGCCTGCATGAAGCGCAGCGCCCGGTCGATCTCGCGGGCGATCGCCTCGTAGCGCTGGCCGGCGGGCGACGTGACGACGAAGCCCTTGTTCCAGTCGTGCACGGCGTGCAGGTCGCCCATGCCGCCGCCCAGGTATGCGCGCAGCATGTTCATGGCGCTGGAGGAGTTGGCGTAGGCGCGGACCATGCGCTGCGGGTCGGCGATGCGCGCCTGCGGGTCCTGGTCCAGCGAGTTGATCATGTCGCCGCGGTACGCGGGGAGCCCGAGCGAGTCCAGTGCCGCCGAACGGGGCTTGGTGAACTGGCCGGCGACCCGGCCGAGCTTGATCACCGGCAGGGACGCGCCGTAGGTGAGCACCACGGCCATCTGCAGCAGAGTGCGGGCGTTGGCCAGGACGTGCGCCTCGGTGTTGTCGGCGAACGTCTCGGCGCAGTCGCCGCCCTGCAGCATGAACGCCTTGCCGTCGGCGACCAGGGCGAGCCGCTCGCGCAGCTGGTCGACCTCGTAGGGCGCGACGATCGGCGGCACCGACGACAGCAGCTGGCCGACCTCGTCGACCGCCTGCTGGTCCGGCCACGGCGGGGTCTGCGCCCTGGGCAGGGTGCGCCAGTGGTCGAGGCCGAACTCGTCGTCCTCGGAGTTGCCGGCGACGGCGACTCGGGAGATCTCGGGTCCGGGGTATGTGAAGTGGTGCCACTCCTGCCGCATACCTCGAAGCGTACCGACCCCGCAGGACCGGCGGTTATCGCCATCCGCCGGTCCTAGAACCTGAGAGTCACATGTTGATCATGTGGCCGGCCAGGCCGTGGATGGCCTCCTTGACGGCCTCGCCGAGGGTCGGGTGGGCGTGCACGTTGCGGGCGACCTCGTGCACGGTGAGATCCCACTGCTGCGCGAGGGTCAGCTCGGGCAGCAGCTCGGTGACCTCGGGGCCGATCAGGTGCGCGCCGAGCAGCTCGCCGTACTTCGCGTCGCTGATGATCTTCACGAAGCCGGTGGCGTCGCCGAGACCGTGTGCCTTGCCGTTGGCGGTGTACGGGAACTTCACCACCTGCACGTCGAAGCCCTGCTCACGGGCCTGCGCCTCGGTCCAGCCGAAGCTCGCGACCTGCGGCTGGCAGTACGTGGCGCGGGGGATCATGACGTAGTCGAGCTCCATGGTCTCCGCGCCGGCGATCGTCTCCGCGGCGATGATCCCCATGGACTCGGCGGCGTGCGCGAGCATCAGCTTCGCGGTGACGTCGCCGATGGCGTAGATGTGCGGCACGTTGGTACGCAGCCGCCCGTCGACCGCGATCGCGCCGCGCTCGGTGAGCGCCACGCCGGTCTTCTCCAGGCCGTACCCCTCGACGCGCGGCTGGAAGCCGATCGCCTGCAGCAGCTTGTCCGCCTCGAGCACCTGCGTCTTGTCTTTGTTCGAAACGGTGACCTTGACGCCGTCGGACGACTCCTCCACCGACTCGACCCGCGTGGAGGTCAGGACCTGGATGCCGAGCCGCTTGTACCGCTTCGCCAGCTCGGCGGAGACCTCGGCGTCCTCGAGCGGGACGACCCGGTCGAGGAACTCCACGATGGTGACCTTGACGCCGTAGTTGTGCAGCACGTACGCGAACTCGACGCCGATCGCGCCCGCCCCGGCGATGATGATCGAGGACGGCAGCTCCTCGCTGAGGATCTGCTCCTCGTACGTCACCACCCTGTCCGACCGCGAGGTGCCCGGCAGCAGCCTGGTGGCGGCCCCGGTGGCGATGATGCAGTTGGCGAACGTGACGGTCTCGTCGCCGACGCGCAGCGTGTGGTCGTCGACGAAGACGCCCTTGCCCTGGTACTGGCGGATCTCGTTCTTCTTCATCAGGTAGTGCACGCCCTTGACCCGGCCGTCGGCAACCTTGCGGCTGCGCTGGAACGCCGCGCCGTAGTCGAAGGTCACCGACCCCTGGATGCCGAACGTCTTGGCCTCGGCGGTGAAGATGTGCGCCAGCTCCGCGTTGCGCAGCAGGGCCTTGCTGGGGATGCAGCCGACGTTGAGACACACGCCGCCCCAGTACTTGTCCTCCACGATCGCGGTGCGCAGGCCGAGCTGCGCGGCGCGCACGGCGGCGGTGTAGCCGCCCGGACCGGCGCCCAGCACGACGACGTCGAAGTGTTCGGTCTGTTCAGTAGTCACAACCAGTCCTTGCGTTTGAAGGTGAGGTACAGCGTCACGGACAGCACCACGATCAGCGCGGCGGAGGTCACGAAGCCTGAGCGGTGCGCGTAGCCCGGGAACGGGAGATTCTGCCCGTAGTAACCCGTAACAGCGGTGGGTACCGCGATGATGGCGGCCCAGCTGGTGACCTTCTTCATGATGTTGTTCATCCGGTTGCCCTGAACCGCGAGGTTCGACTCCAGGATGGTCGCCACGAAGTCGCGCAGGCTCTCGGTCCACTCCGTGACCCGCAACACATGGTCGTACAGATCCTGGTAGTAGGGGGCGATCTCCTCGTCGACGAACTTGACCCGGGTCAGCCCGTTGACCACCTCGCGCATCGGCAGCACGATCTTGCGCAGGTGGCTGAGCCCGCGCCGGAGCCGGAAGCTGCGCTGCTGCACCTCCCGTACCGCCTGCGGGGTCTCCTCGAAGAGCTTGTCCTCCAGCGCCTCGAGCGCGTCGTCGAGCTCCTGCACCGCGTCGAAGTGCCCGTCGACGACGACGTCGAGCAGCCCGTGCACCAGGTACGCGACCCCGTGCGGCGCAAGCTCGCTCGTCGCGTCCCACCGCCGCACCACCGAGTCGACGTCGAAGCCCTCGCCGTGCACCGTGATCAGCGCCCGTGGCGTGATGAAGGCCGACACCGGGAACACGGTCAGCTCGCCCGCCCTGCCGTCGAAGCGGGCCTGGTACGCGCTGAGGAACAGGTGCCCCCGGTAGTGCCCGAGCTTCGGCCGCTCCCGCGGCGACGACGCGTCCTCGATCGCCAGCTGGTGCAGCCCGAACTCGTCCTGCACCTGCTCGTACTCCGAAGGCGTGGGCGAGTCGAGATCCAGCCACACGACCGTGCCCTCGTCCTGCAGGTGCTCCGAGATATCGTCGATCGGGAAATCCTCGGCCACGAGGTCACCGTTGCGGTAGAGCCGCGTGCGCGCCATGCCGTCATCCAACCAGAAGGAGGCAGGTGTGGCAGGCTTCACCGACGCGACACAGGTCCGCACCACCGGCGACGGCGGCTTCGACGCCGACCTGGATCCAGTGTGGACGGTCGGCGGCAAGCCCAACGGCGGCTACCTCCTGGCCGTCCTCGCCCGCGCCGCGATCGACTCCGCCGCCGCCCACCCCGACCCGCTGTCGGCGAGCGCGGTGTACCTGTCCCCGCCCGATCCTGGCCCGGCCGCCGTCACCGCCGAGGTGCTGCGCACGGGCCGCTCCGCGACCCAGGTCCGGACCCGCCTGAGCCAGAAGGACCGCACCTGCGTCGAGGCCCTCTTCACCCTCGGCACCCTCGCCGCCGCGACCGCCCCCCGCTGGGTCGACGCCGCACCCCCACCGCTCCCCGCCGCGGACACCCTCTCCCCCACCCCCGCCCACGCCCCCGGCAGCGGCCTGCACATCGACATGCTGGACCAGATCGACCAGCGCATCGACTGGAAGTCCGTCGGCGACCCACCCGGCGAGCTGCGCGGCTGGCTCAGCCTCCCCGACACCCCCTGGGACCCGATCTCCCTGCTGTTCGCCGCCGATGCCTTCCCGCCGGCCACGTTCACCCTGGGCAGCAACGGCTGGACCCCGACGCTGGAGCTGACCGTGTACGTCCGCGCCCGCCCCGCCCCGGGCCCGCTCCGCGTCCGCCAGCGCGCCCGCCTGCTCACCGAGCACCTCGTCGACCAGGTCTGCGAGATCTGGGACGCCAACGACCACGTCGTGGCCCAGGCCACCCAGCTCGCCGCGTACCGCATGCCCCCGACCTGACCGCTGTCCACCAACCCCGGCCACCGGAATGCCGCGCACACACGCCCAATCCGCCGCACGCCCGACGCAGGCAGTGCGAGCACCGCGAGCATGGGGCCGGCAAGCGGCCGCCTTCGCCGCACCAGCCCACCTGCGACCTTGCCCCGGTTGATCGAAGTCACGCCGTGGTCATCCAGGCGACCGGAACACGACTTGGATCACCACGGTGGTCCGGCCGGCGCGCCGGCGAACACCGGATGCCGCACGCGTGAGGCTGCCGCACGCCGGCTGAGGCCCGCCCCACCAGCACAGAACGGCAAGGAACCGCACCAGCTCAGCGCAGCGCAGGGCCCCCGCGCCGCTGGCGGCGCGAGGGTCCTGACTCAGAGAAATTAGTGCTTGACGCGCTTGCGCACCGTCCTGCTGGCGGTCCGCCAGGCGTTGACGGCGCGCTGGCGCGGCGTCGGCTTCCGGCGGCGCCGCACGACCGTCACCACCGCCACAATCACGGTGGCCACGCCCGCGGCGGCGGTCACCAGTGGAACGGGCCGACGGCGTGCCACGTCCTTGCCCTGCTCGGCCAGGTCGGCCGCGCGCTGCTTGGTCTTGGCGGACATCGTGTCGACCGTGTTGCCAAGGTCGTTGCGCGTGTCGGTGGTGGTGCCACCGATCGTGCTCCCGTTCGCATGTGTGACGCTCATCGCTGCCCCTTTCTCTCTGAGCGTCAGGTTGCCCAGGTACGCGCCTGCTCAATCAGGCCAATGTTGTGACGATCGGCGCATGGTCGGACGTCACTGCGCTGCCGACGCTGACATCGGTGCAGGTCAGGCCGCGGACGAGGACGTGGTCGATCTGCTTGACGGGGCGGTCGGCGGGGAAGGTGCGGACGGGGCGGAACGCGGCGAACCCGTCGGCGTACCCGGCGTCGGCGAAGGCCCGCATCGACGCGTCGCCCGGTTCGATGTTGAGGTCGCCGGCGATGAGGGTGGGCCGGCCGGCGCCGAAGCGGGTCGCGAACGCGGCGATCTCGCCCACCTGGACGAGGGGTTCGGCGTCCGGCGGCGGCTGGATGTGGGTGGACACGACCGCGATCTCGCGGCCGCCGAAGCGCACCACGACGCCGAGGGCCTGGGCGCCGGTGGGCGCGCCGACCGCGGTCAGCGGCACCGTCTCCACGGCGCCGACGGGCAGGTTCGTCAGGACCGCGTCGCCCCAGACGGCGTCGGCGGCGGGGGCGAACCAGTACCGCATGCCGAGCTCGGCGGCGAGCACCCGCAGGTCGTCGTGGCCGCCGTTGAGCAGCCAGGCCCGGTCGACCTCGGACAGGACCACCACGTCCGGGTCCGACGCGGCGATGGCACGGGCGGTGTCGACGGGCCGGTAGGTGCCGTCGAGCCCGAAGCCCATGCGGATGTTGTACGCGACGAGCCGCAACCCGCGGGATTCGGTGACGGAGGAGACCGCCGGCGTCGTGGTGACCCCGAGCAGCGGCACGAGCAGGCACACGGCGAGGGCGGCGAGCCCGGAGCGCCAGGTCAGCCCGACCGCGGGAGCGCCACCGCCGGCCCGCAGCAGGACCACGGCGGGCCCGGCGGCGACCGCGAGCGGCACCCACTGGTTGGGGTAACCGAGGTCGTAGGCCGCGTAGTACGCCACCGCGGCGACGGCGAACACCACCATCCCGGCGACCGCGGCATACCCGGCCCGAGGGCCGGGCCCGGCGTCCGGGTCGGGCGCGGTGTCGGCCCCGGCGGCCCGGAACGCCCGGCCGAGGGCGCCGCAGCCGAGCAGCAGGGCGAGGAACAGCCCGTCGGGTCCGCCGTACCCGAACAGGGCCGCGGCGGCGAGCAGCAGCACCCCGGCGACGACCCGGTCGAGGCGGCCGCCGAGCCGGCCGGTGGCGCCGGCCAGGAACCCGGCCACGGCCAGGCCGAGCAGCAGCTCCGGCAGCGCGGCCGGGGCGGTGGCGGCGACTGGCGCGAACCGGTACGACAGCGCGGTGGTGGCCACGGCCGGCGACAGCGCGAACATGCCCGCGAGCAGCATCGCCGGGCCGGTCAGGAACCAGGTCGCCGCGGAGCTGCGCCCGGGTGCGGTGCGGCGCTGGTACCACAGCAGCACCAGGCACTCGAGCACCACGATCGGCGCGGCCCACCAGCGCGGCTGCCAGCTGAGGTCGACGGTGCGCAGGACGGCGTGCTGCAGGGCGGCGGCGGCCAGGCCCAACGGCACCCCGACGGCGGCGGGCCCGCCGCGCACGGCGCTCGCGGCGAGCCAGCAGAGCCCGGCGAGCAGCCCTGCGGAGGCGACGTACAGCTGCGGCTGTCCACCGTGGACGAACACCAGGGCGAGCCGGGCGGCGGCGAGACCGGCGGCGCCGGCGAGCGCGACCTTCGCCGCGTCCCACCGGGCGGCGAGCGGCACGACCGCGAACGGCACGAGGAACCACAGCAGCGCGAACGCGCCCATGAGCTCCGCTGGCGTGGAGGCCGCCTGCCCGAAGATCGTAATGATCGACGGGAGCCAGACCCGGAGCAGGTCGGTCAGGAGCAGGGTCCCCGCGGCGAGGGCGAGGACGCGGGGGTCAGTCCTCGCGAACGACAACCTGGACGGCGGCGTCATCGTCGAGACGATAGCCGACGCCGCGCACGGTGGCGATGATCCGGGCGGCCTCACCGAGCTTGACCCGCAGGCGCCGCACGTGGACGTCGACGGTGCGCTCGGTGCCGACCATGTCGTAGCCCCACACCTGGCGCAGCAGCTGCGCGCGGCTGAACACGCGGCGCGGGTGCTCGCACAGGAACAGGAACAGGTCGTACTCGCGGCGGGTCAGCGGCACGGGCGCGCCGTCGCGCAGGACGAGGCGGGAGCCGGTGCACAGGTACAACGACGGCGCGTCGGGCGTGGCCGCACCGATCCGCTTGACCCGGGTGGCCTCGGCCGTGCCCCCGGAACCGGTGGCCTCGGAGGTCTCGACCAGCCGCAGGTTGCGCCCCGTGTGCTGGGACGGCCCGTGCTGCAGCGTGTGCGCCGTCGCCGGGGTGCGCGGCAGCGCCGCGGCGGCCTGCGGGGCGCGCTGGATCTGCTGCTTGGCCTGGCTGGCGGCGAGCGCCTCGAGGTCGCTGATCAGGCGGGACGCCTCCGGTGGGAGTTCGTCGCCGTTGAGGGTGATCTGCACGGTGATGGTGACCACCGACGGCGTCACCTCAGGAGCGCCGACGACCGAAATGGCCATTTTCAATTCCTCTCGAAAAGCCTTTGGAATGACGCCGAATCAACGGTCAGCCGCTCTACAAAGGCCGTCGAAATGGTGTGCACGCCGCGAGACCCACAGGGAGTCATGGAGTACCTCATGGCACATGGCACCGACCTTACCAGCATCGTCACGCCCCGCGACAGTGCTGTTACCTGCCGCACATAATAGATCGATGACAATTCGTCTGATGTTTTCGGCCGACATTCACCGGCCATTCACGACACGTCTACGAGTCCAGCTTTGTCACCCTACGACGGCCGGTCAATCTTTTCCCACATCGCGGGAAGATCCGCTAACTAGGGACTGACAAACCCATGCCAAGGTGCGCACATGTTGCCGACAAATCCTATCCGCTAGGTAGCATCAGATCGCCCATCATATGGGATCGATGTCAGAAGCTCGCCAGGGCTGACAATACTCGCCCCGAGATCGCGCACCCGCCGGCGGAGGTCCCTGTCTGCGGTCACCACCACGACCGGACGCTGCCCCACATTGGCGGCGACGAGCGCGACGATGTGATCATCCCCGGATCGCGGCGCGCCCTCCACATGCACTCCCGCGACCGGCGGCACGCCACGGGCCGCGCCCTCCACGACCAGGGTGAACGCGCCGATCAGCGCGGCCGGCAGGGCGCCGGCGTCGCGCGCGGCCAGGGCGTCGCGCAGCCGGATCGCCGCGCCACGCCGGTCGCGCCACCAGCCGTCCGGCACGGAGCCGACGACGTTGGCGCCGTCCACCACGATCAACGGCTCGGCCCGCGCGGTATCCATGTGAGCAGTCTTACCCGCCGAATGCTCATCAGCTGCCGTACCGCGCCGATGACGAGCACCGGAGGCGCCATGGAACAGATCCGCGAGACGGCACCCTCGGCCACGCCGCCGGCGACGAGCTGCTCACCGCGGTCGCCGCCCGGCTCACCGCCGAGTCCCGCACCGGCGACCTGGTCGCCCGCCTCGGCGGCGACGAGTTCGTCGTGCTCACCCACGGCGCCCTCGGCGCCAACGGCCTGCCGGAGCTCGCCGGACGGATCCGGCGGTCGTTCACCGAGCCGATCACCCTGACCGGCGCCGGCGCCGCCCCCCGCATGGTCACCGCCAGGGCCAGCGTCGGCGGCACCCGCTTCCACGCCGGCGAACAACCCCGGCGCGTCCTGCACCGCGCCGACACCGCCATGTACGAGGCCAAACGCATACCGGCCTGCCCCTGACCGTTCTTTGCTTCGGGCAGCCCCCCATGCTCGCTGCGCTCGCACTGCCTGCGCTGCGCGCGGCAGCTCACGCGCGTGCGCGCCGCATCCCGGTGGCCGGCCATCGTCGCATTGATCAGCGGCTGGGTCGCCAACCCGGTGGATCACTGCAACCCGGTGGATCCCTGTCCCCGGGCCAACAGGGATCCACCGGGTTGCCGCGAACCACCGGGAAAGCACCACAAGATCGGCGGGCGGGGTCAGCCGGGGCGGTGGGGCTCACGCGCGTGAACGACCGCCTCGCGTTGACCGGCGGCTGGATAAGTCGCCAACGCATGGATCGGCGAGCGGGATGGAGGCGGCCACCGGCGATGCTGCGCGCACGCGCGTGAGGCTGCCGCGCGCCAGCGCAGGCAGTGCGAGCGCCAGCGAGCATGGAGGGCTCCGGGGTGGGAACCCCCGGCCGGCCCGCGGCGGCAGCCGCCCGAAGCTAGGAACTGCTCAGGTGGGCGAGCATGGCCTGGTTCGCCTCCCAGCCGTCGGGGAAGCGGACCGGGACGTTGAGGTGGACCGGTTCGGCGGACGGGTGGGTGTCGAGGAGCTCGGCGATGCCGGCCCTGGCCACGACGACGCAGGCGTGCCGGTGGCGGGACGCGAGCACGCACAGCCGGCCGGCCTCCAGGTGGAAGGCGCTCGCGTCGCGGCGGCCGGACAGGGGGTGCAGGATGACGGTGACGTCGTACTCGCGGCCCTGCAGGCGGTTCGCGGTGTCGACGGTGACGTCGGCGGCGACGGTGCCGGCCAGGGCCTGGCGGATCGCGGCGACCTGGTCGCGGTGGGCGGCGCCGACGGCGACCCGGTCGACGGTGACGGGGCGGCCGTCGGGGGCGTGCTCGGAGTAGGCGACGGGGCCGAGCTGCAACAGCCGGGTCACGAGGTCGGCGATCGCGGCCACCGCCTCGCGGTCGGTGCGCACGGTGTGGCGGGCGGGCAGCTCGTGCAGCGCCCAGCCGGTGCGCCGGGCCGTCTCCAGGGTCTCGTCGAGGGCCGCGTCGTGGCGGGCGCCGCCGCCGAGGGCTCGGGCGGAGAACTCCAGGCGCCGGTCGGCGGGTTTCGTGCCCGCCTCGAACGGGGTGAACGGGTAGAACGCCGAGGACACCACCTCGGCCGCCGACGGCGGGAGCCGCCACGACACCGGCAGCCGGTGCACGGGCAGGTCCGGGTTGTGCCGCAGCAGGACGGCGACGGCGCTCTGCATCGGGTCCCAGGACAGGCCCGCCCAGCGCTCCACGGCGACGACCGAGAACGGGTCGAGCTGGCCCGGGTCGCCGACGAACAGCGCGCGGGAGAACCGGCCGGCGACGCGCAGCAGCATGTCGGAGCGCATCTGGTACGCCTCGTCGACGATCGCCCGCTCCCAGCTGCCGTCGGTGACGGTCGCCCACTTCGCGGCGGTGCCGATGGTGACCGCGCTCGCGGCCATGTCGCCGACCGCGCCGCTGACCGTGACGGTGCCGTGTTTGATGACGCGTTGCGCTGGTACGTACGTCGACGCCGACAGCCGGCCGATGGCGAGCGTGGGTGCGGCGGTGGCGAGCCGGTCGATGAGGTCGTCGACCTGCTCGTTGGTCTGGGCGACCACCATGAGCCGCTCGCCGGCCTCGGCGAGGGTCCGGGCGGCCCGCACCACGAGGGTCGACTTGCCGGCGCCGGGCGGGGAGTCGACGACCACGCCGCGCCCGGCGGCGGAGCCGAAGTCCCGCAGGATGCCGTCGATCACGTTCGTCACGACCAGTCCTCCGCGGCGTCGTTGTCGCTGGGGCCGTACTCGACTGCCGGTGGCGGGCCGCCGTGCGTCCACGGGGTGTCGTCGCGGCTCGGGAACCGGCCCGGCGGCTGGTAGGCGTCGGTGACCGGGCCGTACGTGACGCGCTCCCCCACCTCGGGCACCGACCCCGGCGCCGGCTGCTTCGTGGAGCGGCCCATGCCCTTGCTCAGCTCCAGGACCACGTCCACGCTGGACACCGACACGACCATCGCCTGCTGGGCGAGGCGCGCCGGGCTCACCAGCAGCGCCCCCGGCTCCAGGCGCACCGGATCCTCGGTCTGCACCGTGATGTGGGGCCGCAGCGCCGCCTTCTTGCCCGAGGTGTCGACCCGGTTCGGTGACGCGGCGACGACGGTACCGGTGAACGCCTCCCCGGACAGGCGGAACTCCGCCATGACGAGCGGGTCGTCGAGGGCGCGCTGGGCGTCGTAGCGGGCCTGCTCCCGCTCCAGCCGGTCGAGACGGCCGGCGGCGGCGACCGCGCTGTCCCGCCGGGGCTGCGGCAGTGCGGTCCCCTCGGCGAGGGCCATGTGGTACATCGTGAACACGTCGCGGTCCATCGCCCACCGGGCCTCGACGGACGCGCCGGCGGGGCGGCCCCGCAGGAGCCGGACGGCCTGCCAGGTGAGGTCCCAGGTGGGGCGCATCTGGTCGGCGACGGCGGCGGTGAGCGCGGCCAGGGCCCGCTCCC
This sequence comes from Dactylosporangium sp. NPDC050688, assembly GCF_040654515.1. Lineage (NCBI taxonomy): Bacteria > Bacillati > Actinomycetota > Actinomycetes > Micromonosporales > Micromonosporaceae > Dactylosporangium > Dactylosporangium sp. NPDC050688. Next base: position 4,755 of record NZ_JBFAIC010000014.1, on the reverse strand, counting down.
GGGCGAAGTCGTCGCTGTCGGAGCGGGCGACGGCGGCCAGGGCCGGCGCCAGGATCTCGTTGTCGAAGGTCGGGTCGGTGCTCGGTCCGGCCGGCGGGGAGCGCAGCGGGTCCTCGGCGAGCGCGGCCGCGGCGGCGCCGTCGAGGCCGCCGGGCGGGTCGATCCAGCCGAGCAGCGCGGCGAGGTTCGCGTCCTCCAGGCCGCTCTGGCCGGTGGCCCAGTGGTTGCCGAGGACCTCGGTCATGGCCAGCAGCATCGAGGAGCCCGGGTGGTCGGCGCGTTCCCGCAGGAACGTCAGCCACTGCCCGAGGATCGGCACGGTGCGGTGCACCGGGTACGGCCCGAACGGCCGGCGGAACCGGGTGGAGCGGCCCAGCAGCCGCACGAACTCGATCCCGCCCCGGTTGGGCACGATGACCTGCGGCGCCTCGGCGTAGCGCAGCTTCGTGCCGCCGGCGCCGGTGTCGACGCTGCGGGCGCAGCCGTCCACGTAGGACAGTACGACCCTGGCGAGCTCGGCGACGAAGTCGAAGCGCTGGGTACGGTCGCGCGGGTTGGCCACGACGAGCAGCCGCGGCTGGTCCGGCTCGGTGCCGACGATCGCGGCCAGGGGCGCGGCGGCCTCACCGGCGAGGCTGAGCGGCACGAGCACGAGGGGCCGCTCGGCGATGTGCGTGTGCCGGACCGTGGTCAGCGGCTGCGCCCGGCCCGACTCCACCGCCTCGGCCCGCGCCAGTGCGGTCAAAATGCTCACGGTGCCGGCTCGCTTCGCACACCGGCACCATGAGGCACCACGCGCTGCAACATGGTTCGCTCGCTCACGGTCTACCCGATGCCGTCGAGGCACTCGGTGCGCAGCTTGTGCGCGAAGCGCAGCAGCCCCGCGATCTCCTCCTGGCCGGCGCCCGGGGTGAGCGTGCCCCGAGCCAGGCCGAGGACGGTGCCGATGCTCTCGACGCCGCCGAGGTCGTCACGCACCGAACGACCCAGCGCCGACGTCGACCCGGCGGCCTCGTCGCGGCAGAAGAACGCCATCTCGCAGGTGCCGAGGCAGTCCGGGCTGTACCGGGCGTCGATCGTGCTCACCGCCTTGCGCAGCTCGTCGGCGGGGCGGGTCGGCTGCTGGTCGGCGTCGTAGGCGAGGTCGAAGGACAGCCCGGCGGGCAGCGCGTCGAGGATCGCCTCCAGCCGGGTCAGCCGCGACAGCTGCCGCCGCAGCACGGTCAGCTGCTTGCGCACGTCGACGAGGGTGGCGGTCGGCCGGTTCGCGAAGTTCTCCGGGCAGACCAGCACCACCTCGTGCGACACCGTCTCCGGCGGGTGGCCGAGCTCGGCGAGCAGCTCGCGCATGGCCATGACGTACACCGCGGACTGGGTCGCGGCCGCGGCGGTCTTGCCCGGGTCGGCCTGCCCGTCGATCACCGCGAACGACTTGATCTCCACGACGTGGAACTTGCCGCCGGCCCGGAACGCGATCAGGTCCGGCTCCAGGTACGCGTAGTACCCGGCGATCTCCAGCCGCAGCATCGGATGGTCGAACAGCGTCCCGGCGTCGTCACGGTCCGCCGCCGCCCGGGCCAGGAGCGCCTTCGTGCGGGCGTACCGGACCTCGCGGCTGGCGTTGCCGCCGACGTTGGACAGGTCGTCGTAGGCGACCTCGGGGATCGCCAGGCCGAGCCGCTCGCGCAGCAGCTGCAGCAGCTCCGCCGCGCCGTCGGCCTTGACCTGCGCCTCGAACGCGTTGCCGCGGGCGATCGCGAACCGGGACTGGCCGAAGCCGGCGGGGAAGCCGAGCTGCCCGGCGACGGCGCCCTTGTTGACCCCGGCGGCGTCCATCAGCCCGCGGCGGCCGCACCCCGGGTTGCTGGTGAGCGCCGCGATGGTGCGCGCGTTGTGGTTGCGCGGCGCCACCGTGCCGCGGATGCGGTCCAACCGGTCGACCAGTGGGTCCATGAGCGGTCTTCTTTCGGGGAAGCGGTTCGCGGTGTGGTGCTCGTGTTCATGTGGCGCCCGCCGTACGGCGGATGCGCTGCAACCTGGCTCCGAACAGCGCCTCGGATCCGTCGAGGCGTTCCTCGGCCCTGGCCGCCGCCGCGGCGCGGTCCGCGGTGTCGGCCTCCAGGTGCACGTCGAGCTCGGCCTGGGCGAGGCCGGCGACGGTCTCGGGGGTGATCCCGGCACCGCCGACGCCGCCGGCACCGGGGATGCTCGCGGCGAACCGCCACAGCAGCCGCCGCGCGTCGTGGGCGTCCTCGGGCAGCTGCGCCACCCGCTGGGCCACCTTGATCGCGGCGGTGAGGAAGTCGACGCGGGCGCTGAGCGGGCCGACGACCCGCGTCTGCAGGGGCCAGGTGGACAGCGCGAGCAGCCCGCGCGCCGGCGACAGCAGGTCGGCGGTGAGCGCGGGGCACAGGTAGTACGGCCGGCCGAACGGCTGGACGCGGAACGAGCGTTCCTCGTCGCGGCGCAGGCTGGTCAGGCGCGCCGCGACCAGTTCGCCCGGGAAGAAGGCGTCGTGGACGGCGATGATGAGCTTCGGCGCGGCCGGCACCGTGAGCAGGGTCAGCGCGTGATGGACCTGCTCACGGATCGACAGCATCGGCTTGTGTACGGGCTGCGGCGCGGGCCGGGCCTGGTCCTCCAGGTCGGCGAGGGCGTCGTCCCAGGCGTGCTCGGCCTGGCGCAGCTCAGCCCGCAGGGCACGGGCCTGCATCCGGTCACCGGTGGTGGCGGCCCGCCGCAGCTCGCCACGCAACCGGTCGATCCGCCGCTCGAGCATCTCGATGGTGATCGGTTCGGACACGAACGGCACGGTAGCTGGTTCCAGCAAGTTCCAGCAAAGACCAGTGTCGGCGTGTCGCCTTGCTTTTTTACACCGGTACGGGTTGCGGGCGGTCCTTGAGCCTGCCGGCAGACGTCCGGGAGGGCAGCGGGATGAGCCTCGGCCGGCGCCTGGCGGCCAGGTCCTCGACCCAGCCCAGCGCCAGCACCACCAGCGCGACCAGGCCGAACACCAGCACGAGCTGCAGCATGCCGCCGTACGGGCCGAGCAGCGACACGCCGGCCGCGACCGCCGCGAGCCGGACCGCGATGATCACCGCCTCGTGCCACAGGTAGATCGTCAGCGCCCGCCGGTTGATCGCCTCCACCGCCGGCTCGGCCGCGCCGAGGCTCAGCGCCGCCGGGGCCGCGTGCAGCATCACCAGCAGGAACGCGGTCGACCACAGGGCGTCGGCGACCGGCGCGTCGTTCATGTCGTACCCGCGCGGGCCGGGGTGGCTGTAGAGGATGGCCAGGCCGATGCCGCCCATCACCAGGCACGCGGGCCAGAGCACCTTGCGCGAGATGCGCTGCAGGGTGCCGTCGTGGTGGGCGAAGCCCAGCATCCACATCGGCGCGTACATGAAGAAGTCGCGGACCATGCCGCCGGCGCCGTGACCGGTCTCCCACATGGCGACGAGGATCCCGAACGGCACCAGCAGCGTCGGGATCGGCGCCTTGCGGAACAGCCACAGCATGGCCGGCGACAGGATGATGAACCAGAGGTAGGAGCGGACGTACCAGATCTGGCTGAACCAGACCCCGCCCTTCTCCGACGTCGGCGGGTCGTCGAGCGGCAGGAGCCACAGCACGAGCCGCCAGGTGTGCTCCAGCCCGCCCATCAGGGACATGAGCACCACGGCGAACACGCCGAGCACCCAGAACGGCACGACGATGCGGCGCATGCGGCGCCCGATCGCCTTGAGGCCCAGGCCGTCGCCGCCGCGGTCGAGGGAGGCGGCCATGAGCGAGCCGCCGAGCGCGAACATGAGGCCCATCGCCGGGAACGCGACGGTCAGCCACGCGAAGCCGAGGGTGTGGTAGGTCACCACCCGGACGATCGCGACGGCTCGCAGGAGGTCTACGTACCGGTTCCGCATCCCCTACAGGTTGCCCCGGCCGTCTTAGCGGCAACCTTCGTACAGCTCAAAATTGGCTGTGTTTCTTCTCAAAGATTCTAGGAAGGGCAAGCCGTAACCCTCCCGGCAATCGACGCTGTTCACCCTGATCTCACCCGATTACCCCTTTATCGGCGTTCTCAAGCGTCTCCCGGAGCGACTCGAAGTCGAAGCCGCCCTCGTGGGGGACGCCGTTGACGAAGAACGCGGGGGTGCCCCGCACCCCGGCCGACCGGCCCGCGGCCAGGTCCTCGTCGACGCGCTGGTAATGCGCGCGGGTGCCGCCGGTGCCGGGGAGGCCGAACTGTTCGGCGTACCGGGACAGGTCCGTGTCCTCCAGGCTGTCCTGGTGCGACAGCAGCAGCGCGTGCATCCCCCAGAAGGAGCCCGCGTCGGCGGCGGCCTCGGCGAGCAGGGCCGCGGGCATCGCGCGGGGGTGCTGGTCGACGAGCGGGAAGTGCCGGAACGCGAACCGCAGCCGCCCGGCGAAGTGCAGCTGCAGCCGCTCCACCACGCCGAACGCCCGGCCGGAGTACGGGCATTGGTAGTCGCCGTACTCAAGCAAGGTGAGCGGTGCGTCAGCGGGCCCTTGCACGTGGTCGTTGTCCATCAGCACCAGTTGCCCGGCAGCGGGCTGTTCATGCTGAGCAAGCTGCCGCGCCTGCGGCGCGGGGCGGGGGTTGCTGTGCCAGCTGCCGCGCCTCCGGCGCGGCGGCGGGGGTTGCTGAGCTAGCTGCCGCGCCTCCGGCGCGGCGGCGGGGGTTCCCACCCGCGGCCCCCATGCTCCCTGCGGTCGCACCTTCGAGACGCCCCGACT
>NZ_JBFAIC010000013.1:167178-194505 GCF_040654515.1 Dactylosporangium sp. NPDC050688 | reverse complement strand
CGGCGACGTCATCCAGCTCAGCGCCGAGAACGAGGACGTCAAGTTCGTCGCGCCCGAGTCGGGCCTGATGCTGTGGTCGGACAACATCCTGATCCTAGCGGCGCCCGGTCCGGCAGCGGCGGCGTCCGGCGCGGCGGGCTGGGCGGGCGCCTCGTCCGGGGGAGGGGTGCTCGTCATGCCCGGAAGAGGTGGCGGCGGATGGCGGCGGCGTTGCCGAAGATGCGGACGCCCAGGACGACCACGACGCCGGTGGAGAGCTGGCCGCCGACGCCGAGCTGGTCGCCCAGGTACACGATGAGCGCGGCGACCAGCACGTTGGACACGAACGACACGACGAACTGCTTGTCGTCGAAGATGCCGTCGAGCTTGGCCCGTACGCCGCCGAACACGGCGTCGAGGGCGGCCACGACGGCGATCGGCAGGTAGGGCTGCAGGCCCAGCGGCACGGTCGGCTCGAGGAAGATGCCCGCCGCGACGCCGATGGCGAGCGCGATCACCGCGATCACCGGCGACCTCCTGAGGGTGAGGGTGAGGCCGGGACCGAGGGTGACGGGGCCGGCGGGTGGGCGTAGCGCAGGGGTGGTTCGGGGGCGGCGGCCAGGACGAGACCCTTGCGGGCCTTGACGCCGAACTGCATGCGGTAGTTGTCCACGTACCGGCGGAAGCGCTTCGCGGTCGCGGAGGACGAGAAGCGGCCGGCGAGGTCGGGCGGGCCGATGGCGGCGACCTCGTACGGGCTGGTGACGGGCTTGAAGTCGACGAGGATCACGCCGCCCGCGGCGCGGATGGTGCTGGTGGCGGTGAGCCGCTGGCCGTTGACGGCGATGGCCTCGGCGCCGGCCTGGAACAGGCCGTTGGCGACGTCCTGCAGGTCGCGGTCCAGCACGATGCCGAGGTTCTCCTCGGCGGTGGTGCCGGTGACCGGGTCGATCTGCGGGGGTGCGTCGGCCACGCGGACCACGACCCCGTCGCCGGTGACCTTGCCGGTGCCGGTACGGGCGGCGAGCCCGCGCAGCCGCGCGGCGCCGGACGCGTCGGCCAGCGCGTCGTCGCGGGCCTGGTCGACCTGGGCGCGCAGCACGTCGACCTGGCGTTGCAGGTCCTCGGCGGTGCGCTGCCGGGAGCGGACGTCGGCGATGAGGTCGTCGCGCGCCCGGCTCGCCGACGGCGCCTCGGCGACCGCCTGGTGGTACGCCACGGCCAGGATGAACCCGACGGCGGCGAGGGTCACCGCCCGGGCGGCCCGCCCCCACCGCGGCGGGGGCTCGCCGGTCTCGGCGCGACGGGCGGCGGCCTGCGCGTAGCCGGGGTCGAGCGGCGTGCGGAACAGGTCGCCGAGCAGGTCGTCGCGGCGAGCGAGGGTCACGAGGCGTCGGAGGCTTGCAGCCGGCCGGCCCGCACGTGGATCGCGGCCTGGATGATGTAGAAGACGGCGGCGACCCAGTACAGCACGATGCCCCACCACAGCAGCGCCCAGCCGCTCGGCAGCGCCCATGGGCGGGCCGCCTCGCTGAACTTCGCCAGCAGCATCATCGGGAAGCCCATGAGCAGCACCGCGGTCGCGGTCTTGCCGACGTAGTGCACCGGCGGCGGGCCGTGACCGAGGACGCGCAGCACGACCAGGCACAGCACCATGACCGCCTCGCGGGCCAGCAGCGCGATCGTGAACCACCAGGGCACGATGTCCTTGAACGTCAGCGCGAACAGCGTCGCCAGGATGTACAGCCGGTCGGCGAGGGGGTCCAGCAGCTCGCCGAGGCGGCTGACCTGCTTGAGGCGCCGGGCGGCGAAGCCGTCGACCCAGTCGCTGAGCCCGCCGACGACCAGCACGGCGATCGCCCAGCCGGTGGCGTCGGTGGCGAGGAAGAGGTACAGGAAGAGCGGGACACCCAGTAGGCGGGCGAAACTGATCAGGTTCGGCACGGTGAGCACCGGGCCGAGGCCCTGACGCTGCGTGCCTTCGTCGCGGTCCACCGTCCGCCCGCTTTCCCCGATCAGCTGTACGACGCCCGGAATGCTAGCAGCCCACGATCGTGTCCTCGCGCAGGCACGGCCGGGAGTGCGAGGATCGGGCGATGGTGCAGGCTTCCGGGGTACGCATCGGCTGGGACGACCTGCCGGCGTCGGTGCACGCGGCGGTCGCCGCCATCCTCGGCGGGCCGGTGGTGCAGGCAGTGTCGCAGCCCGGCGGATTCTCGCCCGGCACCGCCGACCGGGTCCGGCTGGCCGACGGCTCCAGGGCGTTCGTGAAGGCGGTCAGCGCCGCGCAGAACGCGCACAGCGTGCAGATGCACCGCACCGAGGCCAGGGTCACCGCGATGCTGCCGGCCGACGTGCCCGCGCCGCGGCTGCTCGGGTTCCACGACGACGGCACGTGGGTCGCGCTCGTGTTCGCCGACGTGGAGGGCCGGCAGCCGCACGTACCGTGGCAGGACGACGAGCTCGAGGCGGTCCTCGACGCGCTGCGCCGCCTCGTGGTCCCGGTGTCCGGGCTGCCGTCGCTGCCGTCCCTGCTGGCGGACAACTTCGGCGGCTGGCGGCGGCTGGCGGCCGACCCGCCCGCGTCGCTGGACCCGTGGGCGGCGTCCAACCTGGACCTGCTCGTCGAGCTCGCCGACCGCGGGGTGGCGGCCCTGGCCGGCGACCGGCTGGTGCACGTCGACATCCGCGCCGACAACCTGCTGATCCGCCCCGACGGCTCGGTGATGGTGGTCGACTGGCCGGCCGCGGCGGTGGGCGTGCCGTGGTTCGACACGCTCTCGCTGCTGCTCAACGTCCGCCTGTACGGTGGCGGCCCGTCCGACGCCGTCCTGGACTTCTTCGGGCCCGACCCGGCCGACGTGACCGCCGTGATCGCGGGCCTGGCGGCGTTCTTCACCGACCGCGGCCGCGAGCCCGACCCGCCGGGCCTGCCGACGCTGCGCCGCTTCCAGCAGGACCAGGCCGCCGTGATGCTGCCGTGGCTGCGCGCCCGCCTCGACGCCGGCCTGACCTGACCACCGGCGGGCGGCCCGACGTGACCGCCGGCGGGCGGCAGCCGCGGCCAGCGACCCGCCGCCCGCGGGCGGCTACTGGGGGCGATCCTCGTTGCGGCGGCGCAGCTCCTCCTCGCGGCGGCGCAGGTCGGCCTCCCACTTGCTGAACATCTCCTCGTCGGAGCGGCGGGAGCGGGCGATCTCGCGCAGGAACGCGGGATCGTCGTCCGGGGCCAGGGGCCGGGGGCGCTCCCGCTCGGGGAAGCCGCCGCCGGGCCGCCACGTGCCGCCGGCACGGACCGCCTGGGGGCGCCCGGCGACGTACCAGGCGATCCACCCGATCGGGGAGAACAGCAGGATGATGAACACCCATGCGACCTTCGGCAGGTTGCGCACCCGGTCCTCGTCGCTGGACAGGCAGTCGATGAGCGCCACGACCAGCATCACCAGGTCGATGAGGAAGAGCAGTCCATAGAGGCGTATCACGCGGCACATCATGGCAGCACCGGCCGTCGCTGTGTGTCCCCATGAATGGGATGATGTACGTCCGTGCAGACCGTTGACCTCGCCGCCGCCATCGTCGCCCGCTGCCGCCTGAGCGGCTCGTTCGTGCTCCGGTCGGGAAGGACCGCGACCGAGTACTTCGACAAGTACCAGTTCGAGGCGGACCCGGTCCTGCTCGACGCGGTCGGCGCCGGGCTCGCCCCGCTGGTGCCCGCCGGCACCGAGGTCCTCGCCGGGCTGGAGATGGGCGGCATCGCGGTCGTCGTGGCCCTGGGCCGGCACGCGGGGCTGCCGTGCGCGTTCGTGCGCAAGGCCGCGAAGCCCTACGGCACCCGCCGCCTCGCCGAAGGCGCCGGCCTCGCCGGCCGGCGGGTCCTGCTCGTCGAGGACGTCGTCACCTCCGGCGGGCAGATCGCCGTCTCCGCCGCCGAGCTGCGCGCCGCGGGCGCGGTGATCGAGCACGCGGTGTGCGTCATCGACCGCCAGGAGGGCGGCGCGGAGGCGCTCGCCGCCGAAGGCATCACCCTGCACGCCCTGCTGACCCGCGAGCTCCTCGACGCCACCCGGTAGCCGGACAGCAGGCGGCCGGGCGTCACGCCGCCCGGCACCGCGCCGGCCGGAAATGATCGGGCCGAGAAGCCCAGGTCGAGAAGCCCAGGTCGAGAAGGTCAAGCCGAGAAGGCCAGCCGGGTCAGATGCCGGTCTCCGCGCCGATCGTGGTGTCGGTGCCGTGGCCGGTGTGCACGACCGTGTCCGCGGGCAGCGTCAGCAGCCGCTCCCGGATCGACCGCAGGATCGTCGGCTTGTCCGAGAACGATCGGCCGGTGGCGCCCGGGCCGCCCTGGAAGAGCGTGTCGCCGGTGAAGACGACGCCCAGGGACGGGGCGGACAGGCAGACCGCGCCCGGACTGTGGCCCGGGGTGTGCAGGACGGTCAGTTCGGTGCCGGCGACGGTGATGACCTGGCCGTCGGAGAGGGTGGCCGAGGGCTGCAGGTCGGGGTGGCGCATGTGCCACAGCGGCAGATCCTCCGGGTGCAGCAGGATCGGCGCGCCGGTGCGCAGCGCCACCTCCGGGGCGGCGTCGATGTGGTCGTCGTGACCGTGGGTGCAGACGATCGCCAGCACGTGCCGGGAGCCGACGGCGTGCAGGATCGCGGCGGCGTCGTGGGCGGCGTCGATGACGACCGCCTCCGTGTCGTCGCCGACGATCCAGACGTTGTTGTCCACGTCGAACGTCTCGCCGTCCAGCGAGAACGTCCCCGACGTCACCAGTCGTTCGATACGCGCCATAGGTCCCAGCTTAGAGACTCCAGCTGACAGGTCCCGCCGCCACTACAGTCCCGGGAACTTCCCGTTGCGGAACAGGTCGACGAAGATCTGGTGGTCGGCGCGGGCCCGGGCACCATAGGAGTGCGCGAAGTCGACCAGCGACGCGACGAAACCCTCCTCGTCGCGGGAGATCGCGGCCACGATCGCCTCCTCGGTGGAGAAGTTCACCAGGTCGTGGCTGGACTCGTCGTCGGCGACCGAGTGCATCCGGGCCGTCGCCCGGCCCAGGTAGTCCACCACGCGGGTCAGGTCGGCCAGCTCGTTGACGTCGCTCCAGTCCAGGTCCGCCGCGTACGGCGACACCTCCGCGACGACCTGCCCGACCCCGCGCAGAGACGTGTAGCCGGCCCACGAGTCGGCGTGCGCCTGCAGGGCCCGCTGCGACTCGCTGGTGCGGTGCCCCTGGTGCTTGAAGTAGGCCTTGACCTGCGGGTCGGTGATCCAGCGCGACACCGCCGGCGTCTGGCCCTGCTTCATGTAGATGATGACGTCGTTCTCCAGCGCCTGGGTGTGCCCCTCGAGCAGCACGTTGTAGGAGGGCAGGCCGGCCGAGCCGATCCCGACGCCCTTGCGCATCACGACGTCCTTGATCGTGTACCGGGGTGAGCGGGTCCCGTCCCACGCCGGCAGCGTCGGCAGGTACGCCTCGAACGCCGCCTCGACCTCCGCCCGGGTCTGCGCGTCCACCGCGTACACGCCGTCGGTCATCGCGAAGCGCCGGTCGTAGTCCTCGATCACCGTCTGCTCGTCGAGCAGGCCGACCCGGGTGTTCAGCCGGGCCCGCTGCAGCACGTCGCGCAGCACCCCGTCGGTGGTGTCGAGGGTCAGCGACCCGATCGCCTCCTCGCCGCCCGCCGCGATCGCGTGCAGCTCCGTCACGTACGTGCGGGCGTAGCCCGCGACCAGGTCACCGATCACGGTGTCGGACAGGGCCTTGGCGTAGCCGATGAGCGCGATGCTCGCCGCGAACCGCTTCAGGTCCCAGATGAACGGCCCGACGTACGCCTCGTCGAAGTCGTTGACGTTGAACACGAGGACGCCCTCGGAGTTCATGTACGTGCCGAAGTTCTCCGCGTGCAGGTCCCCGTGGATCCACACGGCGGAGGTCCGCTCGTCGAGGAACGGGTCGGCGGCGCCGTTGAGGTCGGCGTAGTAGACGCAGGCGCTGCCCCGGTAGAACGCGAACGGGGTGGCGGCCATCTTGCGGAACTTGCGGCGGAACGCGGCCGGGTCCTGGGCCATCAGCTCGCCGAACTCGGTGACGAGCACGTCGACCAGCTGATCGGCCCGCTGCTGGGAGTCAACCATTGATCAACCGTAGGCACACCCGGGTGCCCGTGGACGCACAATGGCGCAATCACGACAGGCGGACGGCGCACGCGGTTGGTACCCTCGGCGCCCAACGGATCTTCCCCGCCCGAAGGACCCACGTGACCACGCTGCTCGTCGTCCTAGTCGTCGTGCTGCTCGCAGCCGTCGTGGTGCTCGTGGTCGCCCTGACGCGGCGCCGCGGGCAGCAGCGGCCGCCGGCGCCGCAGGACCCGTTCCGGGATCGGGACGCCGACGTGCTGCGCGGCGACCCGCGCACCCTCAAGGCCGGGGACACGGTCGAGATCAGGGGCCGGGCGTACACCGTACGCGGGAGCCTGCACTACACGGAGCAGTCCTGGGGCTGGACGGAGCACCTGCTCGACGACGCTGCCGGCGGCAAGGTGTGGCTGTCCGTGGAGGAGGACCCGGACCTGGAGCTCGCGCTGTGGCACGAGGTGCCGCCCGCGACCGTGACCCCGGGCGCGGCGACGGTCGACTTCGACGGCCGCCGGTACACCAGGGACGAGTCGGGCACGGCCCGTTTCACCTCGACCGGCACGACCGGCCTCGCCGCCACCGGCACCGCCAGGTACGCCGACTACGCCGCTCCCGACGGGGCGCTGCTGTCGTTCGAGTCCTACGCCGGGCCCGGCGAGGCCGACCGGTGGGAGGTCGGGCGCGGCGAGCGGCTGCCGCGCGCCGAGGTCCGCGTCTGGTCGCAGGGCGGCTGACGTGCTCGTCACCCTCGACACGGCGTACACCGACACGACCGCCGCCGACCTGCGCTTCGCCCTCGGCCTGCCGCCGCAGCCGGCGCTGCGCACCATGACGGTCAGGCTGCCCGCCGGCGACGTCGAGCTGCGGCTGCTCGGCGCATCGCACCAGATCCGCTTCGGCGCCGTCGACGAGACCCTGGCCTGCCTGCCCGCGGTCACCGCGCCGATGCCGGCCGCGTTCGAACGCCCCGGCTACCGGTTCACCGCGACGGTCCGGCACCTGGCGGCCGCCGCGTTCGAGGCCGCCGTGCTCGACCTGCGCGAGCGCGCCGGGGCCGGCGAGCACGTCCTGGCCGGCGCGTTCCCCGGCGACCGCAACGCCGTGACCGTCCTGGCCGCCCGGGCGATCCCGGGCGGTGCCGGGTGGTGGACCGCGCACGCCTACCCCCAGACCGGCGAACTGGTCATGACGGAGACGACAGTGATACGAGCATGAAGCGCATCTGGTACGTCCTGGCCGGCAGCCTCGCCGCGATCGGGCTGGTCATCGGCGGGTTCACCGCCTGCTCCGGCAACTTCTCCCCGACGTCGTACGTCGCCCGGCACTACAGCCGCGCCGCGGCGCAGGACATCGGCACCGACGCGCGCGCCTACACCAGCACCAAGTCCCCGACCCGGGTCGCGGACGAGATCACCCGCGCGTGGACCCCGGCCGGTCGGTACGCCGACGGCACGGGCGTCTACCTGCGCTACTCCAACGACTCCGTCGTGCTCAAACCGAACGGCACCGGCACGCTGATCCTGGTGGAGGGGCTGCGGACCGCGTACCGCCGCTACTCCGGCGTGGTCGGCAACGGCTGGATCGGCCGGGGCGACGGCAACAGCGGCCGCGGTGGCGGCCCCGGCACCGGAAAGTAGACCGACATGCTCGATCTCGTCACCGACCTGGCGGTCACCCTCGGCTACGCCGCCGCCGGCATCGTCCTCATGGGGATCGGCGCCGTCCTCGTCGACCTCGCCACCCCCGGCTCGCTGCGGCACCTCATCTGGCACGAGCGCAATGCCAACGCGGCGATCCTGCTCGCCTCGAACCTCGTCGCCGTCGGCACCATCGCGACCACCGCGATCGTCGCCAGCGACGGCGACTTCCTGCGCGGCATCGCCTCCACCGCCGGCTACGGCCTGATCGGCCTGCTGGTGATGACCGTCGCGTTCGTGGTGCTGGACATGGCGACGCCCGGCAAGCTCGGCGAGCTGCTCGTGCACCCCGCGCCGCACCCGGCCGTGTGGATCAGCGCCGTGGTCCACCTCGCGGTCGGGGCCATCATCGCCGCGGCGATCCTCTGATGAGCCGGCCGGAGGAGCCCGAGAAGCCCGCCTTCGCCCTGCCCGCTCCGGTACCGGCGGATCCGCCGCCGTTCGCCGTGCCGCCACCGCCGCCGGGGTACGGCCCGCCGCCCGCCGCCCAGTCGGTGCCGCCCGGCGGGCAGCCGGTGGCGCCTGGTGGGCAGCAGCCGGTGCCGCCGCAGTTCGCGCCGCCGCCGCCCAGCCAGCCGCCCGGGCCGCCGCAGTTCGCGCCGCCGCCCGGGCCGCCGCAGTTCACGCCGCCCCAGTTCGCGCCGCCGGCCGGGGAGCCGGCGCTGGGCGTGCCGCCGGCGCAACCGGCGACCGGGACGCCCGCGGCGCCCTCGCCGGGCGGGCTGAAGAAGGGCTGGCTCTGGGGCTTCCTGGCGCTCGCGGTCGTGGTCTGCGGCGTGTCGTGCGTCGGGGCCCTCGAGGACTCCGGCACCGGCGTCGACACCCCCGCCGCCGCCCACCAGCAGTCGGTGGTCGACGGGCTGGCCCGGGCCACCGCCGCGCACGGCATCTGCTACGGCTGGCGGCTGCAGAGCTCCGCCTCCACCGTGAACGTCGGCTCCAACCTGGGCGTCGGCAAGGCCGTCACCGACGACCCGGCGAAGTGCGCCAAGTACGTCGAGGTGCAGGGCAACGTCCGCTACTACCCGGGCGACAGCGAGTCCGAGGACACCGCGGCGTACACGATCCGCAGCACCCTCGGCGACACCGGGCGCCTCGACCCGGCCGCGTTCGGCCGGCTGGGCGCCGGCACCGAGCGGCTCCTGGAGGACCCGGCGACCACGATCCTGGTCGTCGCCGACGCGCTGCCGCTGCTGACCCAGGAGGCCGGGCTGGCGCCGACGCCGGTGCCGCTGCCGAGCGCCACCGGCAGCGTCGCGCCGGTCGCCACGGGCGGCAGCGACTTCCTGCGCGACCGGTGGGTGCTGCTCGGGTTGTCGGGCGGGCTGCTGCTGGTCGCGGTGGTGGCGCTGTTCCTGGGTCGCCGCGCGTCCCGCCGCTCGGCGCAGCCGCCGCCGGCCGCCGCCCCGCCGTTGCCCGGTTCGCCGCCGTCCGGTTCGCCGCTGCCCGGTTCGCCGCTGCCCGGTTCGCCGTCACCGTGAGCCGGCTGCGTCGCACGGCCGTGCTGGCGGCCGTGTTCGTCTGCGCGGCGTGCGGCCTGGTGTACGAGCTCGCCCTCGTCGCCCTTGGCAGCTACCTCATCGGCGACACCGCCGCGCAGGCGTCGATCGTGCTCGGCGTCATGGTCTTCGCCATGGGCATCGGCGCGCTGGCTGCCAAGCCGCTGCAGGGCCGGGCGCTGGTCGCGTTCGCCTGGATCGAGCTGCTGCTGGCGCTGCTCGGCGGGCTGTCGGTGCTCGGCCTCTACGCCGCGTTCGCGTGGCTGGACCTGTACGCCCCGGCCCTCATCGCCGTCGCCCTGGTCCTCGGCGCGCTCATCGGCGCCGAGATCCCGCTGCTCATGGTGCTGCTGCAACGCATCCGCCGGCAGGACGCGGGCAGCGCCGTGGCGGACCTGTTCGCCGCCGACTACGTCGGCGCCCTGCTCGGCGGGCTGGCGTTCCCGTTCCTGCTGCTGCCCGTCTTCGGTCAGCTCCGCGGCGCCCTCGTGGTCGGCGTGGTCAACGCCGTCATCGGCGTCGTCGTCGTGTTCGCCGTCTTCCGCCGGGACCTGAGCCGCCGCGCCGGGGTCGCGCTGAGCGCCGGCGCCCTCGCCGTCCTGGCCGTGCTCGGCGGCGCGTTCTGGGTGTCGGAGCCGTTCGAGGTGACCGCCCGGCAGCAGCTGTACGCCGACCCCGTGGTCTTCGCGACCCACAGCCGGTACCAGGAGATCGTGCTCACCTCCTCGCTCGACGGCGCCGACGTGCGGCTGTTCCTCAACGGCGACCTGCAGTTCGCCTCGATCGACGAGTACCGCTACCACGAGGCCCTGGTCCACCCGCTGCTGGCCGGCGCGCGCGGCAGCGTGCTCATCCTCGGCGGCGGCGACGGCCTCGCGCTGCGGGAGGTGCTGAAGTACCCCGACGTGCGCTCCGTGACCGAGGTCGAGCTCGACCCCGCGGTCGTCGACCTGGCCCGCACCGACCCGCGGCTGCGCGCGCTCAACGCCGCCGCGTACGACGACCCCCGCGTCCACCTGCTGAACCTCGACGCGTTCGCCTGGCTGCGCGACGGCCCGCCGCAGTTCGACGCGATCATCGTCGACCTGCCCGACCCCGACGAGACCGCCACGGCCAAGCTGTACTCCGTCGAGTTCTACGCCATGGTCCGCCGGGCCCTCGCCCCCGGCGGCCGGGTCGTCGTGCAGTCCGGCTCGCCGTACTTCGCGCAGCGCTCGTACTGGTGCGTGGAGGCCTCGCTGCGCGAGGCGGGGTTCGCGACATCGCCGTATCACGTGGACGTGCCGTCCTTCGGCGACTGGGGCTTCTTCCTCGCGGCCCCCGAGACCCCTCCGGCGCTCACCCTCCAGCCGCCCGCGCCGCTGCGCTTCCTCGACCCCGACGTGCTGCGCGCCGCCACCGTCTTCCCCGCCGACCGCCGCCGCCTCCAGGTGCCGCCGTCCACCCTGATGGACCCGCGCATCCTGCAGTACGCCCGCGAGGAGTGGAAGGGCTACTGACCGTTGACGGCGGCGCCGGAGCGCAGCGGAGGTGACGACGTGAGCCAAGCCCGAGCCGCTGCGCTGGCCGCTCACGGGCCGGGCTGGCGCATCCACCACTCGGTGAACTCCCGGCACTGCCCGACCGTGTCGAGCCGGATCAGCCACAGGTTGCTGTACGTCCTGTCCGGGTACGCCGTCACGCCCTGCACGATGCTCAGGTCCGGCCCGACGGTCACCGGATGCCAGGTGAACGTCGCCTCGCCCGGCTCGTCCCGCCGCGCCAGCCACTGCCGCACGATCGCCGCCCGCCCCCGCCACGGCTCGTCGTACGGCGCCGGGTAGTACGCCGCGTCCTGCGCGAACAGCCCGCCGATCTCCTCGGGGTCGTTGCTGCTCCACGCCCTCACGTAGCCCGACACCCAGTCGGTCACCGCCTCGAGGTCCGTCATCCCCCCTTCCTACCTCCTGCCCGCCCCTTCCGCGACACGACGCCGAGGACTGCGCCGTTCGGATTCGGTCGGGATCCGGGCGGACGGGGTGGTGGCCGGCGGATCGTCGACGGCGCAGGAAGAACGCGTTTCGCTGACAGGAGGACGGACATGACGATCACCGCTGGAAAGTTCCTCGCCCGGGTGGCGCTGGTGGTGGCCACCGGGGTCGGGGCGGGCTGGGGGGGTGCGGCGCCGGCCAGGGCGGCGTCGGCGGCGTGGGCGTGCACGCTCAGCGCGGCGCCGAGGTGCCCGCCGGTGAGGTAGCGGTACAGGACGGCCGCCAGCCGGGTCGTGTGCGCGGGCCAGCCGTGCGCGTTGGTGTGCGCGGCGACCGCGACCAGCCCCGCCCGTTCGGTGTCCAGCCAGGCCAGTGCCGCGTCCGGGCCGGCGAGATCCGGCAGCGGGGTGGCGGGTGCGGTCACGGGTGGGCGCCGGTGCGCCTCGGCCGGATGCCGTACGTCCATGGCCCGGGCCGCGGCCGCGAGACAGTAGTCGAACAGCCTGGTCAGCGCGGCCCGGCGGGCGGCGGGGGCGTCGTCGTCGGCGGACCGGTCGGTGGCGTACGCACGGATCAGGTCGTGCATCGTGTACCGGCCGGGCGCGGCCTGCTGCAGCAGGTGGTCGTGGCACAGCGCGTCGAGCAGGGTCGCGGCGGCGTCCAGCGTGGTGCCGGCGAGGGCGGCCGCCGCGTACGCGTCGAAGTCCTGGCCGGCGCCATCGACTGTAGTCCGGCCTCGGCGGCCCGATCCCGGCACGGCGGCGCGTACGCTTTCGCTGTGGCCAGGTTCCTCGATGTGCACCCTGACAACCCGCAGCCGCGGCTGCTGCAGCAGATCGTGACGGTGCTGCGCGACGACGGGCTGATCGCCTACCCGACGGACTCCTGCTACGCCCTGGGCTGCCAGCTCGGCAGCCGGCCCGGGCTGGACCGCATCCGCGACATCCGCAAGCTCGACGACCGCCACCATTTCACGTTGGTGTGCCGGGACTTCGCGCAGCTGGGCCAGTTCGTGCAGATCAGCAACTCGGTGTTCCGCCTCGTCAAGGCGGCGACGCCGGGCAGCTACACGTTCATCCTGCCGGCCAGCCCCGAGGTGCCCCGCCGGCTGCTGCACCCGAAGAAGCGCACCGTCGGCGTGCGCATCCCCGAGCACACGGTCACCCAGGCGCTGCTCGCCGAGCTGGGTGAGCCGCTGCTGTCCAGCACGCTGCTGCTGCCCGGCCAGGACGAGCCGATGACCCAGGGCTGGGAGATCAAGGAGCTGCTCGACCACCAGGTCGACGCGGTCGTCGACGGCGAGTGCGGCGTCGAGCCGACGACCGTGGTCGACCTGTCCGGCGACGAGCCCGAGATCCTGCGCGTCGGCGCCGGGGACCCCAGCCGTTTCGAGTAGGCCCGCCAAGGGCGGCCGGGCGGCGGCGAGGAACGGTCAGCTCCCGGCCCGGCGCAGGCGGCGCACCGGGCGGATGAGCAGCACTGCCGCGCACACCGCCACGGTGACCGCAGTGGACAGCAGCAGCAGGTCCCGGGGCTCGACCACCGACGCGGCCGGGCCGACCAGGTTTTGGCCGACGGCGACGCCCGAGACGGAGCCGGCGACCTCGTAGGCGGTGACCCGGTTCAGCACCTCCGGCGCCACCAGGGTCTGCACGCTGGTGGACCACATCACCGACCAGAACGCCCAGGACACGCCGCCGAGCAGGTGGCCCGCGACCAGCACGGCCAGCGGCGGCTCGAGGGCCACCGACAGCGGGACGGCGGCGAAGCCGATCAGCGCCACGCCGCCCGCGGCGAGCGTACCGGCGCGCCTTCCGCTGAACGCGCCTTTCTGTGGACCCGGCTTCCGCTGCCCTGAGCTGACCGCCCGCAGAGTGCTTGCAATCTGCCACCACTGGGCTTACCTTCTGCGCAGAGCGGTTGCAAACCACAAGCGGAAGGGGTCGCCGTGCTGAGGCAGGTCGCGGAGGGTGTGCTGGTCCACGAGAGCGAGTTCTGCCAGAGCAACGCCGTGGTCGTGCACGGCCGGGCCGGTGTGCTGCTCATCGACGCCGGGGTGCAGGAGCACGAGATGGCCTGCCTCGCCGGCGACCTGGCCGGCTCGGGCCAGAGCGTCGCGGCGGGCTTCTCGACGCATCCGCACTGGGACCACCTGCTCTGGCACGCCCGGCTCGGCACGCCCCCTCGGTACGGCACGGCGCGCTGCGCGGCCAGTGCCCGGGACCAGCTGTCCGACCCGGACACGATGGCCTACATCATCGAGCACCTGGAGCCGACGGGCATCGCCGAGCACGTGCCGCTGGACCTGTTCGGCCTCATCACCGCCCTGCCCGCCGGGACCGCGCAGATCCCGTGGGACGGCCCTCGCGTCCGGATCATCGAGCACCAGGCGCACGCACCGGGCCACGCTGCGCTGCTGATCGAGGACCGCGGGGTGCTCGTCGCCGGCGACATGCTGTCGGACGTGCTGATCCCGATGTTCGGCATGGACGGCACCGCCGACCCGTTCGAGGACTACCTCGCCGCGCTGCGGCTGCTGGAGAGCGTGGCGGGCGACGCCGGCGTCGTCGTCCCCGGCCACGGCTCGGTCGGCGGCGCCGGCGAGGTGGGCGCACGGATCGACCAGGACCGGGCGTACGTCCTGGCCCTGCGCGACGGCCGGGACGCCGCCGACCCGCGGGTCGGGCCGTCGGCCAAGCCCGGCTGGGAGTGGGTCAGCGACGTGCACCACGGACAGCTGCAGCGCCTCGCCCGAAGCGTTGAGCGCGAAGGAACGCCCGGCTGACCGGGCACGGCCGGTCCACACCCGGCGGACCTCAGCCGGGCAGTTTCACCGTCGGGTCGTCCGGGGGCTGAGCGAGGCGCTGGGTGGTCGGCTCCTCCTGGGTGAGGCGGATCGTGACCTGCTCCCCGATCGGGTCGCCGACCGGTGCCGGGGTGGTGTGCCGCACCGCGGCCAGCGGCACGGTCGGCGGCTCGCCGGGCCCGCCGCCCGGGACGCCGCCTCCGCCACCGGGGACGCCGCCGCCCGGCCCGCCTGGCTCGTCCGGCTCGTCCTCGTCGTCCAGCGCCGGGACGACCTGGGGCACGACGCGGTGCGCGGTGGCCAGGACCGAGGCGACCACCAGCCCGGCGGTGCCGGCGATGCCGAGCGCCCCGCCCGCGTACGCGGCGAAGAGGCGGCGCCGGCTCAGCTCGTCCACGGCGACGTCCAGCGCCTGGTTCGTCAGGTACAGGGCGATGCCGGCCCCGGCGAGCAGCCCCAGCGAGATGAGGCCGAGGAAGACGGTCGCGTACGTGCTCGGCGGGCCGTACTGGACGCCGCCGTGCCGGCGCTGCGCGAGGACGATGAACAGGCCCGCCGTCGAGGCCCAGCCGCCGACGATCAGCAGCGCCGAGACGGCGTCGCTGGGGCGGTGCCAGCCGGCCGACAGGGTCGCGACGCCGGCGAGCGCGGCGAACGCGGCGGCGATCAGTGCCCCGGTGGCTCGTGCCTTTGCCGGCAGGACCAGTACGAACGCGACCGCCACCGACGCGGCGATCGTGGTGTGGCCGCTGGGCAGGCTGTTGCCGACGCCGGCGCGCTCGGGGTCGATGCCCAGGTCGGGCCGCGTGATGAGGGCCTTGACGACCTGGGTCGTGATGTTGGCCCCGGCGATGAGCAGGACCGCGCCGACGGCGAGGGCGACCCGGCGGCGGATGAGGGCGATGAAGCCGACGGTGACCGTGGCGACGGTCAGCGACAGGATCGAGATGCCGTTGAGCACCCGGTCGACGATCGTCTCGACGCGGGCCCGGCCGATGCTGTTGCCGGTGAGGGCGACGTAGTCCAGCAGCTGCCCGTGCTCGGTCTGCACGAAGACGTGCCACACCTCGCGGAAGCCGAGGGCCTCCGCGGCGCCGAGCAGTAGCAGCCACAGCACCAGCCCGAACGGCCATCCACGCATGGCGAGGAACATAGCCGATCCGGGCGGGAAACAAACGTGGCGAGTGACCGGTATGCGTGGCCGCGCGCCGATCGGGGTAGATGGTCGTTGCTGTCGACGGAGGAGGAGGCGGGGATGATCACCAGGGTGCGCCCGGTCGGGGTGCTGGTCGGCTACGCGGTCGAGGCCGTCGACGGTCCGGTCGGCACGATCCACCGCGGCACGTACGACCGGGGCCGGCTCGTCGTGCTGTCCGGCAGCGGGGCGCAGGTGACGCTGCCGGTCGACGCGGTGCAGCGCATCGACCACCGGCTGCGCACCGTCTACCTCGGGGTGAGCCGGGCCTCGGTGGCGGGCTGCTGAGCGACCTCCACCCGGTCCCGCCCGCCGCGTTTCGCCTTGTACAGGGCGGCGTCGGCGCGGGCGACGAGCTCGTCTGAGGTCTCCACGCCGTCCCACTGGGCGAGGCCGGCGGAGAACGTCTGCCCCAGCGGGGTCACCGTCATGAGCCGCCGCAGCACCTGTACCGCCGCGCCGGGGTCGGCGCCGGGCAGCAGCGCGATGAACTCCTCGCCGCCGTAGCGGGCCAGGTGGTCGGTGCCGCGCAGCTGATCCGACCAGGCCGCGGCGGCCGACTTGAGCAGCCGGTCGCCGGCGGGGTGGCCGTACTCGTCGTTGAAGCGCTTGAAGTGGTCGAGGTCGATCATGGCCACGGCCAGGCCGGCGCCGTCGCGGCGGGCCCGCTCGACCGCGGCGGGCACCAGGTACCCCCGCAGCATCATGTCACTTAGGGTAACCAGAAAATCACACCAGGAGGGCGGCGGTGGCGAGCATCGTGCCGGCCACCGCGACCGCGGCCCCGGTGAGCAGGAACTGTGCGGCGGGCACCCGCACCCCGCCCGCCCGGCACCGCTCCCACCACAGCAGCGTGGCCAGGGACGCCCACGGCGCGGCGAGCGGCCCGACGTTCACCCCGATGAGCAGCGCCAGCAACTGCGTGCGGTGCCCGGCCCCGATGCCGGCCTCGCCCGCGATGTACGCGGGAAGGTTGTTGACGACGTTCGCCAGGCCCATGCCGGTGGCAGCGGCCCGGAACACCCCGGCGGCCCCCGGGTCGGTGCCGATGAGCGTACCGGCGAACCGGTCGAGACCGTGCGCGCCGAGCGTCTCGACGACCAGGAACAAGCCGGTCACGAACACCAGCAGCCGCCACGGCAGCAGCCCCGGGCGCAGCGCCGAGCGGTCGCGCACCACGAACGCGCCGACGACCACGACCGCGGCCACCCCCGACGCCAGCCACAACGGCACCTCGAACAGCACCCCGGCGACGAACACCAGGCACGCGCCGAGCGCCACCCGGAACAGCACGGCGTCGCGCGGCCGGTGCTCGGGCGGCGGGGTGAACCGCCGGGCGGCGCTGCGCCAGTACACCAGCCACAACGCGGCGGCGGTGACAGTGATCGCGGCCAGCTGCGGCAGCCACATCTGCCCCGCGAACGCGACGGGCTCCAACCCGACCCGCCCCGCGGCCAGCAAATTCGTCAGGTTGGACACGGGCAGCAGCAGGCTCGCGGTGTTGGCCAGCCACACCGTCGTCACGGCCAGCGGCAGCGCCGGCAGTCCGAGCCGGCGCGCCAGGGCCAGCATGACCGGGGTGAGCAGCACCGCCGTCGTGTCGAGGTTCAGCGTGACCGTCGTGACGGCCGCGAAACCGACGCAGACCGCGAACAGCGCGACGGTCCTGCCCCTGGCCAGCCCGGCCAGCCGGTCGGCGAGCACGTCGAACACCTCGGCCTGCGCGGTGAGCTCCGCCAGGATGATCACCGCACCGAGGAACACCAGCAGCGGCGCGATCCGCCGGACGGTACTTTCCGCCTCACCCACGGACAACAACCCGGCCGCGACGGCAACGCCCCCGGCGGCGAACAACCCGATCCCGACCCAGTCCAACACATGCAGCCGCTTCATCGTCGATGATCTTTGCACCACGGCCGGCCGGGCGCGGTGTCAGGCCCGGCCTCCGCGGGCTGAGCTGGGCCGGGCTGGAATTGGGTCAGGTTCGCGGCGCCGGGGAGTCGGCGGTGTCGGGCTCGGTGAGGGTGGCGTTCGTCCAGCGCAGCGCGGCGAGGAGGTCCTCGGCGAGGTCGGGGACGTCGGCGACCGGGGCGTCGCGCTGGTACGTGCGCACCTCGGTCAGCACGGCGCCGAGCTGGCCGCGGCCGTGGACGACGGCCTCGGCGACGTCGTCGGTGAGCGGGAGCCGGTCGGTGAGCTCGCTCGCGGGGCGGCCGAGGAGGTCGCCGATCGCGGACAGCAGGCCGACGGTGAACGCCGCGGGGCCCGAGCCGCCCTGGCGCTCGGCGACGGTCTGGCACATGCGGGCGCGGACGACCGCGTCGGTGAGCTGGGCCTCGTCGCCGTCGGCGAGGTCGGCGACCATCATCAGGGTCGCCCACTGGCGGACCTTGGGGATGCCGAGCATCACGACCGCCTGGAGGATCGACGACACCTGCTGCGGCAGGCCGTTGGAGACGGCGTTGACCCCGCGCAGGACGCGCACGGCGAGCGCCGGGTCGCGTTCGACAGCGTCGACGGCGCGGTCGAGGTCCACCTCGTCGGCGGCGAGCTCGGCGAGCAGGCGCATGCGGGCCAGCCGGGAAGGGCTGAGCGCGTGCGTGGTGATCAGGTGGGGCCGGCTCAGCACATGGCCCTGAAACAGCTGGAACTGCAGCTTGTGGGCCAGGTCCAGCAGCTCGTGGGTCTCGACCCGCTGGGCGACGAGCCGGACCCGGGGGTACCGGCGGCACTGCGCGGCGATCGCGGCGATCGCGCGGCGGTCGCTGGCGAGCATGTTGACCTTGGCGTAGTGCGCGAGCGGCAGCAGGCGGGCGCGGGAGGCGTCGCCGGCGAAGTCGTCCACGGCGATGCGGTGGCCCTGCTCGACGAGGCGGGCGACGCCGTCGAGCACCTCGTCGTCGACGGCGATGCCGGCCATCAGCTCCAGGCCGACCGACCCCGGCGGGAACGGCAGCGGCAGCTCGCCGACGATGAACTCGCGGGTGAGGTTGATGAAGCAGCGCCGGTCGCCGACCAGCTCGGGGATGCCGAACGCGGTGAACGCCTCCACGATGACCCGGCTGGTCGCGGCGCTGTCGCGGACGGTGGCGTGCATCGCCTCGGGGCCGTCGCGGAACAGCAGCTCGTACGCGGCGACGTGGCCGTGCCGGTCGTAGAGCGCCTGCCGGCCGATGTGTACGGGTCGCGTGCTGTCCACGATCGCCTATCGGCAGGCCACGGCGGCGTTGAAGGATCGGCCGTCCTCCAGTTGCCAGGCAGCAGTCCTCCAGTTGTTAGGCAGCCGTCCTCCAGAGCAGGTCACGGGGACGGCGGGCGGGTCCTGGGTGCGATGATGTGCCCCGTGTACGCCACGGCGTCCAGGTACGCCAGTGCCGTCTCCTCCACCGGCAGCGGCGCCGCCAGCAGCATCGGCAGGTCCGACGCCTCGTACGCGGCGACCAGCGACAGCAGCTCGCCCAGCGGCCCGACCCCGTCGACGAGCGCCTCGGTCACCTCGTGGCTCAGCGACAGGCGCATCGCCAGCTCCGCGGCCCGCTGGCCGAGCAGCTCCGCGACGGCGGAGACCAGGCCGACGGTGAACGCCGGTTCCGCCGGCACCGCCATCCGCTCGGCGATGTTCTGGCACATGCGGGCCCGGGTGATCGCGCCGGACAGCTGCGCCGCGCCGGGGTCGTCGAGGTCGCTGACCAGCATGAGCGTCGCCCAGTCGCGGAGCCGGTCGACGCCGAGGAGCAGCACCGCCTCGTGGACCGAGGACACCTTCACCGGCAGGCCGAGCGCGTCGGCGTTGGCGGCGGCCATGAGGCGCAGGCTGAGCGCCGGGTCGCTGGTGACCAGGCCGACGACCCGGTTGAGCGGGATGCCGGGGCCGACGAGGAGGCTGAGCAGCTCGACCCGGGCCAGCCGCGACGGCGACAGCGCCGTGCCGGTGACGATCTGGGGGCGGCCCAGCACGTACCCCTGGAACAGGTCGAACCCGAGCGCCCTGGTGTGCTCGAGCTGCTCGCGGGTCTCCAGGCGTTCGGCGACCAGGGTGAGGTTGGGGTACTCACGGCAGCGCTCCACGGTCGCGACGAGCTCGCCCGGGGGCGTCTCCAGCACGTCGATCTTGACGTAGGTGGCCAGGTCGAGCAGCGGCTCGTGGCCCAGGCCGAACACGTAGTCGTCCAGGGCGATGCGGTACCCCTGCTCGACCAGCCCGGCGACGGCCGCCACCACGACGTCGTCGATCGTGACGGTCTCGAGGATCTCCAGCACGACCTGCTCGCGGTCGAAGGGCAGCGGCAGGTCCCCGACGAGGAACTCGCGGGTCAGGTTCACGAAGCACAGCCCACGCCCGCACAGCGACTCGATGCCGATCTCGGTGAAGGCGGTGATGAGGACCCGGCTGGTGGCGTACGCCCCACGCTCGTCGGCCTCCACCGCCCCGGCGTCGCCGCGGAAGAGCAACTCGTAGCCGTGGACGTCGTCGTGCCGGTCGAAGATCGGCTGACGTCCGACGTGCACTGCGCCGGAAGCGGGGAACATACCGCACACATCGACTCCGGCGGCGCGGCAATGACCCCTTTGCCGCAGAAAAGTTGTACGGCCCGGCCGCCGGCCGGCGTGCGCGCGTGCTGCGCTCAGGCCGTCGCGGCCATCGCGTGGACCTTCCAGCCGAGGTCGGGGAAGCCGGCCGCGTCCGCGACGTGGGCGCTCGGCGTGTTGGCCGGGTCGTGCAGGTACACCGCGACCGCTCCGCCCGCCACGATCCGCCGGGCCGCCCGCGCCACGAGTCGGCGGGCCAGGCCCCGGCCGCGGGCGCGCTCGTCGGTGCCGACCGAGATCTCGATGCCGGACACGTCGTGGGGTTTCAGGCCGACCCCGGCGAGGTACGCGCCGTGCTCGTCGCGGGCGATGAGCACCTCGCCCGGGAAGGGGCGCAGCCAGTCGGGGATGTCGGGTCCGTCCGACGGCTCCCAGGCCCCGGTGCCCGGCAGCGGGGCCGGGGTCTGCGACCAGCGGAACACGCCGGTGAAGCACACCTGCTCGGGGCGGCCCAGCAGGGCCGGCAGCCGCGCGGCGAGCACGGCGGCGGCGTCGCCGGCGGCCAAGCCGGTGACGAGGTCGGCGACCGCGTCGCGGTGCGCGGGCGGCACCGACAGCACCCCGCGCCCGTCGGCGTCGGTGACGCCGAGCGCCAGCTGCTCGGCGCCGTCCCAGCGGGGCTTGTCCCGGGCCGGGTGCCCGACGACGGTGATCCCCGCGCCGGGCGGGGGCCACTCACCGAGCCAGACCTGCAGGAACCTCGTCAGCACCAACGCCTCCGCGGAAAGGATCGAGAGCCCGGCACAGGACCACATCCTAGGCGCTCGATCCTTCCCGCCAGACCCCCGGCAGCCGACGGAAAGCCGACGGCAAGACCGGCGGAGCCTCCCGTCAGCCCACGAGAAGCACCTCGGGCGCGTCCTGCGGCACGGCCGCCGCGACCCCCGAGGCGAAGTTGCGCTGGACCTGTGCCGCCTCCGCCGTGCTCGGGTTGGCGTTGGTGCACGACACCGGCGCGCTGCTGCCGGACATCAGGTCCGAGCACAGCCCGGTCCGCCGGTCCGGCAGCCCGAGGATGTGGCCGAACTCGTGCGTGGCGATCCGCAGCGGGTAGTAGCCGTCGACGACGGCCTCGCGCCCCATGTACCAGCGCCCGTTGCCGAGGCTGGTGGTGTACGTCCTGGGCCAGCCGTTGTCGGCGTAGACCCGGATGTTGGGTGTCCGGCCGGCGGTGACGGGCACCAGCCGGACGTTGCTGACCCGGCCGTTCCACACGGTGGCGGCCTGGTTGACCACCGCGACGAACTCCTGCGCCTGGCTCGCGTCGTAGTAGAGGGTACGGGTGGCCGCGTGCGCGGGTGCCGCGCCGGCCAACTGGACGCCGACCAGCGCCGCGAGGGCGAGCAGCACGGTGGCGAATCTGCGTCTGACCATGCCCAGAGGCTAGCCGTGCATCGACAGGCGCCGATATATATCAGTCAGCTCATATCAGTACCTCGGTGACCGCCTGCACGACGGTGGCGGCCTGGCGGCGGCCGGTCTCGGCGGCCGCGGCGCGTTTGGCCGGGTCGAGCACGTTGCGGCCGATCGCGGCCTTCGCCTCGGCGTCAGGGGTGACCACGACGGAGCGCACGGCGGGCCCGAGCGCGGCCAGCTCGGTGCCCATCCGGCCGGAGCGGCGCAGTGCGGCCGTCGACGGGGCGAGCACGACGACCCGGTCGTGGCCGCGGGCGAGGTGGGCGTTGGCGGCCGAGCGGACCCCGCCGTCCATGTAGTGCCGGCCGGCGATGGTGACGGTCGGCCAGACGACCGGCACGGCGCAGCTGGCGGCGACGGCGGAGACCAGGTCGACGCCGCTGTCGCGGTCGAAGACGACCTCCTCGCCGGTCTCGGCGTCGATCGCGGTGACCAGCACGCGCGGCGCGGCCGGCCACTCGTGGCTGGGCAGCCGGCCGGCGATGACGTCGCGGCGGGTCTGTTCGTCGACGGTGTCCGCGGTACGGGCGGCGTGCCCCAACCGGCGCAGTGCCAGCCGGTCGTCGCCGGGGCGCAGGCCGGCGGCCGCGTACCGCAGCATCGTGCCGACCCCGAAGTGCGCGGCGATCTCCCCGGTGGCGGGTCTGCGCTGCCGCTCGTAGAGCTCCTCGACCGGGACCCCGCTGGTCACCTGGGCGGCGACGACCGCGCCGGCGGAGGTGCCGACGACCAGGTCGGCACGGGTCAGGTCGACGCCGGCGGCGGCCAGGCCGGCGATGATGCCGGTCTCCCAGGCGACGCCGGTGACGCCACCGCCGCCGAGGACGAGCGCAAATGAGGAGTCTGCGGGCATGCGGCAACTGTAAGGTTCCGCGAATGCGTGAGCTCGTCGTGCTGGGCACCAGCAGCCAGGTGCCGACGAAGACCCGGAACCACAACGGGTACTTCCTGCGCTGGGACGACGAGGGGTTCCTGTTCGACCCCGGTGACGGCACGCAGCGGCAGATGTCCCTGGCGGGCGTCTCGGCCACGGACATCACCCGGATCTGTGTGACGCACTTCCACGGCGACCACTGCCTGGGGCTGCCGGGCATCGTCCAGCGCATCTCGCTCGACAACGTCCCGCGCCCGGTGACGGCGCACTTCCCGGCGAGCGGGCAGGTGTTCTTCGACCGGCTCCGGCACGCGTCGGTCTTCTATGACGCCGCGGACATCCGCCCGGAACCGATCACCGGAGGCGGAGATATCGTGGAAAGCCCGAAGTGGCGGCTCGAGGCGAGAGCCCTGGACCACGGGATCGACACGTACGGCTACCGCCTGGTCGAGGCCGACGGCCGGCGGATGGTGCCGGAGCTGCTGCGGCAGCACGGCATCGCGGGTCCGGCGGTCGGCACGCTGCAGCGGGACGGCGCCGTGACACTCGACGGCAGGACGGTGACCGTCGAGGAGGTCAGCGTGCCGCGACCCGGCCAGCGGTTCGCGTTCGTCATGGACACCCGCCTGTGCGAGGGCGTGACCGCCCTGGCCGACGGGGCCGACCTACTGGTGATCGAGTCCACGTACCTGGACGTGGACGCCGGCCTGGCCGCGGCGCACGGGCACCTGACGGCAGGTCAGGCGGCCCGGGTCGCGGCCGAGTGCGGGGTGCGCACCCTCGTGCTCACCCATTTCTCGCAGCGTTACGACGAGCCTGAGCGCTTCGCCGACGAGGCGGCGAAGGCGTTCGACGGTGAGGTCGTGGTGGCGGAGGACCTGACCCGGGTCCGGGTGCCGGCCCGCCGCCCCTGAACGATCAGGGACCTCACCCTGGAGCTGTCACGCCCTTCCGGCAGCTCCTGGAGCTGTCACGTTCTTCCGGCAGCTCCAGGGTCAGTCGCACTCGCGGCAGACCGGGGCGCCGTTCTTCTCGCGGGAGAGCTGGCTGCGGTGGTGCACGAGGAAGCAGCTGGAGCAGCGGAACTCGTCCAGCCGCATCGGCACCACCGGCACGGTCAGCTCCTCGTCGGGAAGCTCCGCCCCAGGAAGCTCGAACCCGGCTTCGCTGTCGTCGACGTCCACGGACGGCGACTGGGCGTTGGCCCGCCGGGCGGTGAGCTCTTCGAGGCTGTCCTCGGCGAGGTCGGTGCCGACGGGGTGGCGTGGCGCGTCGTAGTCGGTGCTGATGGCCATGGCGTTCACCCTCTCTTGGTGACTGTGGTTGTGTAACGAACGCCGCCGGCCTCGGATGTGTTCCCCGACCGACATGAATGAATACCGCCGGGACCAAATCGGTCCACTGTGGACATATCAACAGCGTTGGCGCCCACGAGGCTACCTCGCCCGGCTGGCCGTTCGTGGTGTTTTCGGATTCTGGTTTCCGACGATGGCGGCGGCGACGGCGCGGCCGGACAGCCAGGCCGCCTCCACCCTCGGCCGGCCGAATCCGTCGCCGGCCAGGTACACGCCCTCCACCTGCGCAAACTCCGATCCGGAGGGCCTGGTGGGGCGGGCCGCGGGCCAGCGCCGCGTAGCCACGGCGACCGCGGCTTCGGGCAGGTCCAGCAGCTCCCTCACGGCGGCCTCAACGTCGCCGGCGGCCGATTCCATGGCGAACGCGGGTGTGGTGTGCGCCACCAGGACCGGTGCGCCGTCCCCGCGCCGCGACCCGTCGTCACACACGGTGGTGAGCACCGGGTGATCGTTGACGAACGCGCCGGTCAGCGGCTTCCAGCAGCGGCGGCGGTAGCGTAGCGCGACGGCCAGGGACGGCTGCCAGTCCTGCGCCTCGGCGAGGGGCGCCGCCGCCGGCAGCAGCGCGGCGGCCTGCGGGGCGGGCATCGCGAGCACCACCGTGCCGTCCAGAACTGTCAGCTCTTTGACAGCTGCCCCACAGGTCACGTTAACCCCGGCGGCGAGGTCCGCGGCGAGGGACGCGAGCCCGCCGGCGGCGGCCCACCGCTCAGGCTCGCCCGTACCGGCGGCGGGCGCGCCCGTACCGGCGGCGGACGAGCCCTTTTCGGCGGCGGGCGGGCGCGGACCGTACACCTTGAAGGCCGGACCGGTCCAGGGACGCGCGAGACCCTCGTCCCGCCAGCGCGCCACGACCGCCGCGAACCCCGGGTCGCTGACGGTGAAGTAGGCCGCGCCCAGGTCGGCCGGGCGGCCGTCCAGCAGGTCGCCGCCGAGCCGGCCGCCGGGCGTCGCGGCCCGCTCCAGGACCCGCACCGGCACGCCGGCGTCCTGCAGCGCCCACGCGCACGCCAGCCCCGCCACGCCCGCGCCGACCACGACCACCGCCATCCACCCAGTCTCGCAGGGTGCTTAGGCTCTCGGGATGGACCTTCCACAGCGGGCTCGCGTCGTCGTGATCGGCGGAGGGGTGATCGGCACGTCGGTCGCCTACCACCTGGCGAAGCAGGGCGTGACCGACGTGCTGCTGCTGGAGCGCGACCGGCTCACCGCCGGCACCACCTGGCACGCGGCCGGGTTGATGGTGACGTTCGGCTCGCTGTCGGAGACCTCGACGCGGATGCGTCAGTACACCCGCGACCTGTACGCGTCGCTGGAGGCGGAGACGGGCCTGTCCACCGGGCTGCGCCAGTGCGGGTTCATCGAGGTCGCCGCCGACCTCGGCCGCCTCGAGGAGTACCGGCGGGTCGCCGCGTTCAACCGGCACCTCGGCGTCGACGTGCACGAGATCTCCCCGAAGGAGGTGCTCGACCTGTTCCCCCTCGCCCGGGTCGACGACGTCCTCGCCGGGTTCTACGTCGCCGAGGACGGCCGGGCCAACCCCGTCGACGTGACCATGTCCCTGGCCAAGGGCGCCCGGCAGCGCGGGGTCCGCATCGTGGAGGGCGTCGCGGTCACCGGCGTGCTGCGCTCCCGCGGCGCGGTCACCGGGGTCCGCACGCCGTTCGGCGACGTCGAGGCCGAGACCGTCGTCAACTGCGCCGGCATGTGGGCGCGGCAGCTCGGCGAGGAGGCCGGGGTCAGCATCCCGCTGCAGGCCGCCGAGCACTACTACCTCATCACCGAGCCGATCGACGGGGTGCACGCCGGGCTGCCGGTGCTGGAGGACCCGGGCGCCTACGGGTACTTCCGCGAGGAGGGCGGCGGGCTCATGATCGGCCTGTTCGAGGGGCAGGCGGCGCCGTGGTCGGTGCGGCGGGTGCCGGACGACTTCTCCTTCGGCACGCTGCCGCCGGACTGGGACCGGATGGCGCCCTACCTGGAGGCGGCGATGGACCGCATCCCGGTCACCACCACCGCCGGCGTGCGCACGTTCTTCTGCGGGCCGGAGAGCTTCACCCCCGACCTGGCGCCGATCTTCGGCGAGTCGCCGGAGCTGCGCGGGTACTTCGTGGCCGCCGGGCTCAACTCGATCGGTATCCTGACCGGCGGCGGGATCGGCCGGGCCCTGGCACACTGGATCGCCGACGGCGAGCCCGACGTCGACGTGACCGGCATGCACATCGACCGGCTCCAGCCCTACCAGCGCAACCTGCGGTACCGGGCGGAGCGCACCGTCGAGGCGCTCGGCATGGTGTACCAGACGCACTACCCGCACAAGGCGATGCGTTCCGCCCGGGGCGCCCGGCGCTCACCGCTGCACGACCGGCTCGCCGGGCTCGAGCCGTACCTGCGCGAGGTCTCCGGCTGGGAGATGCCCGACGTGTACCACTTCCCGGGCGTACCGCAGCCGTCGTGGTCGCGGCCGGAGTGGTTCCCGCAGTGGGAGGCCGAACACCGCGCGGTCCGCGAAGGGGTCGCCGTCATGGACATGTCGTTCATGGCCAAGTTCCTCGTCCAGGGCCGCGACGCGGGTGCCGTGCTGGAGCGGCTGTCGGCCAACCGGGTCGGCGGCGGCCTGGTCACCTACACCCAGTGGCTCAACGAGCGCGGCACCATCGAGGCCGACCTGACCGTGACCGAGCTGGACGAGGACCGCTTCTGGGTGGTCGCGTCGGACACCGCGCACCGCCACGTGCTGGCCCGGCTGCAGCGGCACACCGCCGACCGGCACGCGTTCGTCACCGACGTGACCTCGGCGTGGGCGCAGCTCAACGTGCAGGGCCCGCGGTCGCGGCAGCTGCTGGCCGCGGTCAGCGACACCGACGTGACGATGCCGTTCCGCGGCGCCCGCGAGCTGGAGATCGGCTACGCGCGGGTGCTGTGCCTGCGCATCACGTACGTCGGGGAGCTCGGCTACGAGCTCTACGTGCCCGCCGAGCAGGCCGTGCATGTCTACGACCGGCTCGTCGCCGCCGGCGCCGAGGTCGGGCTGCGCCACGCCGGGCTGAAGGCCCTCGCGAGCCTGCGGCTGGAGAAGGGGTACCGCGACTACGGCCACGACATCGACAACACCGACGACCCGCTGTCGGCGGGACTCGGGTTCGCCGTCGCGTTCGACAAGCCGTCGTTCATCGGCCGCGACGCGGTCCTCGCCCTGCGCGACGCCGGCCCGCCGCGGCGGCGGCTGGTGCAGATCCTGGTGACGGACCCGTCGGCGCTGCTGTTCCACGGCGAGGTCGTACGCCGCGACGGCCGCGACGTCGGCTACGTGCGAGCCGCGTCCTACGGCCACACCCTCGGCGGCGCGGTCGGCCTGGCGTTCCTCGACGCCGGCACCGACGTCCTCGACCAGGCCTGGCTCGACGCCGGGACGCTGACGGTGCTCGTCGCCGACCGCGAGTACCCGGTCCGCGCCTCCCTGCGGCCCCTGTACGACCCGACGAGCGCCCGAATCCGCGCCTGACCGCTTATCCGCTGCACCGCTTCACTGCCACCCCGGACCCCGACCTCCCCACCATCACTCATGATCCACGGCCGGATCCGGCCACCCGGACGACCACCCCGTGCCTTCGATCAACGGCCACATGATCCAAGGCGCCCCGCGGCCACGCCCATCGCCCCGCGGCCGTGCCCACCGGCCCGTGGCCGTGCCCACCGCCCCGCAGCCGTGTCCACCGCCCCGCAGCCGTGCCCACCGGCCCGTGGCCGTATCCGTCGGCCCGTGGCCGTATCCGTCGGCGCCCTCGGCGTCGGTCGGCGCGGCAAC
>NZ_JBFAIC010000013.1:94555-167082 GCF_040654515.1 Dactylosporangium sp. NPDC050688 | reverse complement strand
CAACCACCCCTCGAAACCGTTACGCCAGCACTCCGACCCCGATCTTTCCGCCACCGCTCATGATCGACGGACGGATCCGGTCGTCCGGATGACCATTGCGGGCCTTTGATCAACGGTCGCATGATCGAAGGCGTCCCGCGGCCGTGTCTATCGCCTCGCGGCCGTGCCTGCCGCCCAGTGGCCGTGCCTGTCGGCGCCCTCGGCGTCGGTCGGAGCGGCAACCACCCCTCGAAACCGTTACGCCAGCACTCCGACCCCGATCTTTCCGCCACCGCTCATGATCGACGGACGGATCCGGTCGTCCGGATGACCATCCCGGGCCTTTGATCAACGGTCGCATGATCCAAGGCGCCCCGCGGTCGTGCCCATCGGGCCGTGGTCGTGCCCCGTCGGTGCGCTCGGCGTCGGTCGGTGCGGTTACCACCTCCCGAGATTGCTTCGCCAGTACCCGGGCCCCGATCTTTCCGCCACCGCTCATGATCGACGGACGGATCCGGTCGTCCGGATGACCATCCCGGGCCTTTGATCAACGGTCGCATGATCCAAGGCGCCCCGCGGTCGTGCCCATCGGGCCGTGGTCGTGCCCCGTCGGTGCGCTCGGCGTCGGTCGGTGCGGTTACCACCTCCCGAGATCGCTTCGCCAGCACTCGGGCCCCGATCTTTCTAGCGCCGCTCGTGATCGACGGAGGGATCCGGCCGTCCGGACGGCCATTGTGGGGCTTTGATCAACGGTCACTTGGTCGAAGGCGGCCCGTGGCTGTGCCTGTTGGTGCCCTCGGCGTGGGTGGGTGGTCAGGGGGAGGTGGGGGTGCAGATGAAGTGGGGTTCGGGGTCGTAGCGCCAGGTGAAGCGCTCCCGGCGGACTTCCTTGCCGTCCTGCTTGAAGACGCGGAACGCCTCCTGGGTGAAGCCCGGCAGGCCGTCGGTCGGGTTGCAGTCCGGCTCGTGCAGGTACGTGGTCGGCGGCTGCACGACCTTCGTGCGCGGGCCGTACTCGGCGGTGACGTCCCAGCGTCTCGTGCCGTACAGGGTGACGGTGACCGACGTGTCGGTGGTGGCGGTGTCGATCAGGATGCCGGTCGGCGAGTCGTTGCGGAAGCGCAGGTCCAGCGACGGGTAGACGATGGTCGCCTCGATCACCGCCGGGTAGCGGTCGAAGTAGTACGTGTGCGGGCGGTGCTCCACGTCCTGCAGGCCGGCGTAGAAGACGGTGTTGAACAGGGTGGTGGCGACCTGCGACACGCCGCCGCCGGGGGAGTTCTTGATTTTTCCGTCCTCGATGCCGGGGGCGTCGACGTAGCCCTTGGCGTGGGTGCGCTGGCCGACGTGGCCGTTGAGGGAGAACGTCTGCCCGGGTGTGACGAGGGCGCCGCGCAGGGCCTCGGCCATCGTGCGGATGTTGACCACGCGGGGCTGGCCGGCGACGAACTTCGTGGTGAACGTGGAGACCTGCTCCCGCACGCCGAGGGCACCGAGCTGCGCCGCGGACACCGCGGCGGGCTTGGCGGTGAGGCCGACCTCGACCCGGCGCGGGGTCGCCGAGGTGCGCAGCGCCGCCAGGATCGCCGGGGTGGCCGCCGCGAGGTCCGCCTGCTCGCCGTCGACCTGCGGCTTCACCGCCGGGCGGCCGTCCTGCACGGTGAACGTCGCGTCGGTCGCGGCGACCTCCACCTTCGCGAAGGCCGGCACCGCCCGGCGCAGCGCGGCCGGGTCCAGCGACGGCTGGATCAGCCCGTCGGCGTCGGACTCCAGCTTCAGCGCCGCCGCGATCGCCGTCGCCGGGACCGTGACCTCGCCGCGGGGTGTGACGACGACCAGCGGCGCGGCGACGGCGGGTGCCGCGAGCTCGGCGAGCAGCCGGTCGACGTCGGCCTTCGTGCTGCGCGGCACGAGATCCACGACCGGGAATTCGACGGTACCGCGGCGCAGCCAGCCCGCCTCCAGGATCGCGCCGACCCGGTGACGGTCGATGCCGCGGCCGCTGACCGGGTACACGGCGACGGGCCGCTGCCGGTCGAACCGGACCGCGGGCAGCACCGGCGCGTCGCCCTGGGCGCCGAGGTGGGCCATCAGCGCCTCGTACAGGCGGGCCGGGTCGGCGCGCACGACCGGCTCGACGGTGATGCCGCCGTGCAGCCACGCGAACGGGCCGGGGGTGGCCCGCACGGCCCGCTGCACGGTCGCCTCGACGTCCAGGACCAGCCCGACGGCGGCCGGGTCGACGGCGGCAGCCGTCTCGCCGACGCGGACCGCCACCGGCGCGGCAACCCGCTCGCGCAGGCTGTCGCGCAGCAGCCGGACGGCATCGGCGCGGGAGTGCCCGCCGAGGTCGACGCCGAGGACGTGCACGCCGCGGTCGACGTCCCGGGCGTACGTGCTGACCGCCGTCACCACGGGCACCACGACCAGCAGCGTCACGGTCGCGGCCAGCCGCCGCCGGCGCCGGGCCCGGGCGCGCCGCACCACGGGCGGCACGACGGGGCGCTGCGGCGGTGCGGTGGGGGCCAGGCGGCGCAGCCGGGACAGCAGGTCCGTTGCCATGCAACACACCATGCCCGATTTGTACCGTCTGTCTGGCTCGATCGGGTCCGATGTCCCCCAACGTGTCACTGTGATGGCGGCGAGTGCAGCGCTTATGCCGTTCTCGGGGCCGACCGGCCACCGGCAGCGACACTGATGGGCCTCGCTGGCAGGATGTACGGGTGCGGCAGTTCCGGACGTTGGCCATGCGGGTGCGCTCGCCTGAGGCGAGTGCCGCCATGACGCATGCCGCCCGCCGCATCGGCCTGCCCGTCGCGCAGCTGCCGGGCGACCCGGCCGAGGTGACCGGGCTGCGCTCGGCCGACGGCGTCGCCTGGCGCGCGGCCGGCGGCTACCTCACCACCCTCATCGCCGGCGGCGTCGACATCCGCCTGCACGGGGCCGGTCCGAGCTGGTTCGCCGGGCTGCCCCGCGACGTCACCGGCCGCGACATCCGCCTGGTCAGCGTCGGCGAGGCGCCGGATCTCGTCGGCCCGTGCCCCGCCGTGGCGAAGCTCGCCGACGAGAAGCACCCGGCCTTCTCCGCCGCGTGGGTCCGCAACGCCGACGACCTGCGCAACCGGCTGCGCACCGCCCGGCTGCCCGCCGACAGCACCCTGATCATCATGGACCACTGGCTGGACCTCGCCTCGGAGTACCGGATCTTCACCATCGGCCGCGAGCCGGTGGCCTGGTCGCCGTACGTCGTGGAGGGCGAGGAGTGGAGCCCGTCGCTGCGCCACCACCGCGCGTCGTGGCACGACGAGGCCGCCACGTTCGTCGCGCTCATGCTCGCCGATCTGCCCGCCGAGGACGTCCCGCCGACCGCCGTCATCGACGTCGGGCGCACCGACGCCGGCGACTTCGCCGTGCTCGAGGTCAACAACGTGTGGAGCTCCGGGCTGTACAGCTGCGACCCCGACGGCGTCCTGCGTGCCGTGCTCGCCGCCAACGACCCCGACTGCGCCCCCCGCTGGCGCTGGCAGCCCGCCCCCGCCCTCGGCGCCTGAGCCCGCCACGCTGTTACCGTCGGCGGCGTGGTGGATCTCGCGGGCCGGCTGCAGGTGGGGTTCCACTGGCGCGGCGGGCCCGACCTGGCGTACGCGGACGTGACCGAATGGTGGCGGGACCCGGTGGTGCTGCGGGACCTGCCGGCGGCCCTCGCCGCGCTCATCCCCGGCACGCCGACCCTGGTGGCCGGGCCGGTGTCGCGGGGCAGCCTCGTCGGGGTGCTGGTCGCGGCGCACCTCGGGGTCGGTTTCGTCGAGGTGCGCAAGAACGACCGGGTCGCGCTCGGGCCGGATCCGGCGTTCGTGCGCCGCGCGCTGCCGGAGTCGTACCACGGTGGCGGCGGGATCATGAGCTTCCGGCGGGGGCTCGTGCGCCCCGGCGACCGGGTCGCGTGCGTGGACGACTGGATCGAGAGCGGCGCGCAGGCGGGCGCCACCCGCGAGATGGTCCTTGAGGCCGGTGGCGAGTTCATCGGCACCGCCTGCGTCGTGGACGACATGGACGACGGCGACCCGCTGCGGGCGGTGCTCGGGGTCCGGGCGTTGCTGCGGGCGGCCGAGCTGTAAAACCCGGTGATGGAAAAACCGGTGACAGCACCGGGACACTGGGATCATGACGCCGGACAACGTGCTGCTCGCCGGGATCGTCGGCTCGACCGCCTACGGCCTGGCCGGCCCGGGCTCCGACATCGACCGCCTCGGCGTGTTCGCCGTGCCGACCGTCGCGCTGCACGGGCTGCGGCCGCCGGCGGAGTCGGTGGTCTCCTCGCACCCCGACGTGACGTTCCATGAGGCCCGCAAGTACTGCCTGCTCGCCCTCGGCGGCAACCCGACGGTGTCGGAGCTCATGTGGCTGCCCGGCGAGCTGTACGAGACCCGCACCCCGATCGGCGACGAGCTGGTCGCGGTCCGGTCGTCGTTCCTGTCCGCCAAGCGCATCCGCGACGCGTACCTCGGCTACGCCGGCCAGCAGTTCCGCAAGCTGGAGTCCCGCGGCGACGGCTCGTTCTCCTCCGAGACCCGCCATCGCACCGCCAAGCACGCCCGGCACCTGCTGCGGCTGTGCTGGCAGGGGTACACCGCCTACACCACCGGCGTGATCCGCATCCGCCTGGACGACCCACAGCGCTTCCTCGACTTCGGCGAGCAGGTCGCCGCCGGCGACATCGAGGCGGCCCGGCGGATGCTGGCGGAGTACGAGGCCGCGTTCGACGCGACCCCGGGCGTGCTGCCGGCCGAGCCCGACGAGCGGGTCGCCGAGGACTGGCTGCGCCGCGTCCGCGCCGCGTTCCTGCCAGAGTTCCCGATCAGGCCGGCGGCAGGGTGACGGCGATCTCGTCGCCCAGGGTGGCGCCGTGCAGCAGGTCCAGGTCGTCGCCGCTCCAGAACTTGCCCGGGTCGTACCAGTTCGCACGGCGGCCCTTGGGCAGCAGGCCCATCTCCTCGTAGGTGACGGCGACCACCTCGGCGCAGTACGCGGTCTCCAGCGAGGAGTCGTTGCGCTTGCGGATGTTGGGGATCCGGCCCTGGAACCAGCGGCCGGCGAGGCGGGCCGTGGACGGGAACGGGGTGCCGTCGAGCCGGGCGACGGTGCGCAGCACCGCCTCCTCCATCGCGGGGGAGACCTCGTGGTGCAGCTGGCGCAGCCACGGGCGCTGGCCGTAGCGGCGGCCCCAGACCAGCACGGCGTCGCGCAGGTCGTGCAGCTGCACGCCGCGCTGGTGGGTGCCGGTCCACATGTCGGGCAGGGACCTGCCCAGCTCGGCGTGCCACATCAGCGGCGGCAGGTCGTCGAGCACGACCGCCATGCCGACATGGTTGACTGGGCTGTTGGTCAGCGTCTGGATCGCCCGGTCGGCCTTGGACCGGCCGCGGAACACCCAGAGGTCGCCCGTCCGGGTCATCTGCACCGCGTCGTCGAGATCGATAGCTCCCTGCACGACCAGTACCCTAGAGGCCCATGAAGGCGAAGTGGTGGAAGGTGCTCGGCCTGGCCGGTGTCGTGGGTGTCGCGGCGACCGGGGTGGTGGTCGCGCGGGCGGAGCGGCGGCGGCGAGCCTACACGCCGGAGGAGATCCGCGCGAAGCTGCAGCAGCGGCACGCGGTCGCACAGAGCGGAACGAGTCGCGGGTCACGTACCAGTGACACCTGAGGTCACTTAGGGTTGATGTGTGCAGTCACAGACATCCCAGAGCGACCCGGTGCGGGTCCTGTTCCTCGAAAACATCCACCCCGTCGCTGTCGAGCGGATGCGGTCCGAGGGATACGTGGTCGAGACCCTCGGGCGTGCGCTCGACGAGGACGAGCTGATCGCCAAGCTCGACGGGGTCCACCTGCTGGGCATCCGGTCCAAGACGCAGGTGACGGCCGCGGCCATCGCCGCCGCGCCGCATCTGCGGGCGATCGGCGCGTTCTGCATCGGCACCGACCAGATCGACCTGCGCGTCGCGGCCGAGTCCGGGATCGCGGTCTTCAACGCGCCGTTCTCCAACACCCGCAGCGTCGTCGAGCTCGCCGTCGCCGAGATCATCGCGCTGACCCGGCGGCTCACCGAGAAGAACGCCGGCATGCACGCGGGCATCTGGGACAAGGACGCCGAGGGCAGCCACGAGGTTCGGGGCCGCTCGATCGGCATCGTCGGCTACGGCAACATCGGCACCCAGCTGTCGGTCCTGGCCGAGAACCTCGGGCTCAAGGTGTACTTCTTCGACACCGCCGACAAGCTCGCCCTGGGCAACGCGCAGCGCTGCGACACCCTCGACGAGCTGCTGGAGAAGTCCGACATCGTCACCCTGCACGTCGACGGCCGGCCGGGCAACAGCGGCTTCTTCGGCGAGGAGCAGTTCGCGAAGATGCGCCCCCGCAGCATCTTCCTCAACCTGAGCCGCGGCTTCGTCATCGACCACGAGGCGCTGCGCCACCACCTCGCCAACGGTCACCTGGCCGGCGCCGCCGTCGACGTGTTCCCGAAGGAGCCGAAGGCGAAGGGTGACGAGTTCCAGTCCGCGCTGCGCGGCCTGCCCAACGTCATCCTCACCCCGCACATCGGCGGCTCCACCGAGGAGGCGCAGTCCGACATCGGCTCGTTCGTGGCGGAGAAGCTGCACAAGTACGTGCAGGAGGGCTCCACCACGCTCAGTGTCAACCTGCCGGGGCTCAACCTGCAGCAGGCCCCGGACACGCACCGCATCGCCCTGCTGCACCACAACGTGCCGGGCGTGCTCGCCGACGTCAACAGCATCCTCGCCGGCCACAAGGTCAACGTCGAGGGCCAGATCCTGGCCACCCGCGGCGAGTTCGGCTACCTGCTCGCCGACATCGCGATCGACTACCCGGCGGAGATCCTCGCCCAGCTGTCCAACATGGCCACCACCGTCCAGCTGCGCGTCCTGTCGTAACGCGCTGAGCCCGGCGGCCCGGCGCGTCCGGCGCTCAGCGCCGGGCCAGCCGGGCGACCGCGCCGGTCTCCAGGGCGGTCCACACCGTGCCGTCCGGGGCGACGGTGATGCCGTGCGGCTCGGCGCCGGGGACCGGCAGGTCGTGCAGGGTGACGGTGCCGGTCGGGGTGATGTGGCCGACGCGGTTGCCGGCCCATTCGGTGAACCAGCAGCCGCCCGCCGGGTCCGCGGTGATCGCGTGCGGGCGGCCGGCCCGGTCCGGCAGCGGAAACTCGGTGACGGCGCCGTCGGGGGTGATCCGGCCGACCTGGCCGGCGGCGATCTCCACGAACCACACGGCGCCGTCGGTGCCGGTGGTGATGCCGACCGGGGCCGCGTCCGGGGTCGGCAGGGCGAACACGGTGACGGCGCCGCCCGTGCCGTCCGGGGTGATCCTCGCGACGGCGCCGGCCTGGTTCAGCGTGCACCACAGCGCGCCGTCGGGGCCGAGGGTCAGCATCGACGGCATCGAGCCCGCCGGCATCGGCACGACCGTCGCGGTGCCGTCCGGTGCCAGCCGTCCGACCTGGTCCGGTTGCATCGAGGTGTACCAGACGGCGCCGTCCGGGCCGGTGGCGATGCCGTACAGGCCCTGCGCGTCCGGCACGGGGGACAGCGAGACGCCGCCCGTGGTGGTGACGCGCCCCACGGCGCCCGCGCGCAGGAGGGTGAACCACAGCGCGCCGTCCGGGCCGCCGGTGATGAGCGCCGGGCCGTCGCCGGTGAGGGGGAAGCGGGTCGCCGAGCCGTCCGGCGCGACCCTGGCCACGGCGCCGGCATGGACGAGGGTGCACCACAGCGCGCCGTCCGGACCGGTCGTGATGCCGTACGGCCCGTCGCCGGATTCGGCGATCATGAACACATCCATGTGGATCCACCCTACCGGGGCGGGTTGCCCGCCTGTGCGTCATTTGTGCGGCCGCCGGTTGGTGAAAAACTTTCTTAATCGAAGGACGTCATATCCTGTCTGACCTCGCAATTATCCGTTGAGCAGACCTGGCGCGGGCGTTTCCGGGTTGTTAAAACGTCGTCCGGGATTGAAGTGCATCGCGGGCAACCGCTACGGTGCTTCCCGGACTCGGAGCGCCGGATTGCATTCATGGGAGACGACTGTGCGGCAGCAAGCGGAATGGCACGCGGTTGCTGTCTGATCGCAGGCGTCGCGAGCCGCTGGCCGACGACTTCTTCCGCCTCTGCCACGACGACCGCAGCGGCACCCTCCGGCTCTCCGACGACGCCACCAGGGTCGGCCTCGCCTCCGCGCTGATCGCCGAGCTGGGCTGGGCCGGCATCCTCACCGTCGAGGACGGCCTGCTGCTGGTGCGCGCCGGTGCCACCCCGGGCGACTCGGTCGCGCACGCGGTCCTGGACGACATCCGCGGTGAGCGCACACCCAGGGACGTGCGGACCTGGCTCACCTATCTGTCGATGGAGTCCTACGAGCGGGTCGCCCGCCGCCTGGTCGCCGGCAATCACGTCATCCCCCAGGAAGGCCGCCGGCTGCTGCGCCGCTACACGTTCTATCTGCCGACCGACACGAACGATTTCGTCTGGCCGCGGGTACGGCTCGGAACGGCATTGGCGCAGCGCAGACCGATCGACCAGATCGACGTACACCTGTTGGGTGTCGCCGACGCCACGGGACTGCTGCCGAGCATTCTCGACGGTGGCGGGCAGGCGGCGCACGCGTACTTCGAGCACCTCATGCAGCAGTCCCACGCCGATGTGCAGACCCTCGTCCAGGAAACCCGGGTCGTCATCGGCAACAAGGTCATGAACGGACGCTGAAGCAGCATCCCCTCACTTCCCCGGAGGACGTCATGCCTGTCTCCACCGCGCCGCCAACAGGCGGCTACGTCAGCAAGATCGATTCAGCGCTGGACCAGAACAAGCTGACGGTGTTCACCGTCATCCTCATGGTGATCGCGGCCGCGGCGCCCTTCACCGTCATTGGCGGCGGCGCCACCGCGGGCTGGGCCGTCACCCAGGTCCTCGGCATCCCCGTCGCGTACGTCGCCATGGCCGTCGTGCTGGGCATCTTCAGCGTCGGCTACACGGAGATGTCCCGGCACATCGTGAACTCGGGCGCGTTCTACGCCTACGTCACGCAGGGCCTCGGCCGCATCCCCGGGCTCGGCTCGGCCGGTGTGGCCGTGCTCGCGTACAACTTCATGCAGATCGGCCTGTACGGCGGCTTCGGCGCGGTGCTCAAGGGCTTCCTCGCCGACCAGTGGGGCATCAACCTGGCGTGGTGGGTGTGCGCCGGCATCGCCTGGGCCGTCATCGCCGTGCTCGGCGTGCTCAGCATCGAGTTCAGCGGCATCGTGCTCGGCGTGCTGCTCGGCGCCGAGGTCATCATCGCGCTGATCTTCTCCGTCGTGGAGCTCGCGCACCCGGCCGGCGGCACCGTCACGTTCGACACGGTCAACCCGTCGCAGCTGTTCAGCGCCGGGACCGGGGCGGCGCTCGCCACCGCCGTCGCCGGGTTCGTCGGGTTCGAGTCGACCGCCGTGTACAGCGAGGAGACGCGCAACGCGAAGCGCAACATCCCGCGCGCCACGTACCTGTCGCTGCTCATCATCGGCCTGCTGTACGCGTTCTGCTCCTGGGCGATGTCCGTCGCCGCCGGGCCGGACAAGATCGTGCAGATGTCGACGGAGAACGGCACCGAGACGATGTTCGTGCTGGTCAGCCCGCACCTCGCCGAGATCTGGCTGGTCCTGGGCCACGCGCTGTTCATCACCAGCCTGTTCGCCGCGCTGCTCGCGTTCCACAACACCGCCGCCCGGTACACCTTCGCGCTCGGCCGCGAGCGGGTGCTGTTCGCCTGGTTCGGCGCCACCGGCCGCCGCTTCCGGGCGCCGCTGTGGGGCTCGGTCACGCAGTCGATCCTGGCGCTGGCGGTCCTGGCCGTCTTCGCGCTCGCCGACAAGGACCCGGTCGTCTACCTGTTCTTCTGGTGGACCGTCACCGGCGGCTTCGGCGTGCTCATCCTGATGACCGTCACGTCGGTGGCGATCCTCGCGTACTTCCTGCGCAACCGCGACGGCGAGCTCGCCCAGCTGTCGCTGTGGCGGCGGTTCATCGCCCCGGCCATCGGCGCGGTGCTGCTGCTCGCGGTGCTGATCGTGACCATCGTGGAGTTCGACACGCTGTTCGGCGTCGAGCCCGACGCCCTGGAACGCTACCTGTTCCCCGGCCTGTTCCTCGCCGCCGCGATCGTCGGCTCGGCCTGGGCCGCGTTCCTGCGCTCGGCGAAGCCGGACACGTACCGGGGCATCGGTCAGGGCGTGAACGCCGCGCTGCTCACCGTCCAGCCCGAGGACGCCGCCGCGCACCGCGCCGGTCCCCGATGACGTCGACCTCCACCGTCCCGGCGCTGCGACGCGCCGGGACGGGCGACGTCCCCGCCGTGTCCGCGGTCCTCGCCGCGGCGCTCAACGACACCGCCATCGCGCACTGGCTGGTGCCGGACCGCGCCGAGCGGGTCGAGGTGTACCGGCGCTACTTCGACCTTGTCACCCCGTGGTTCGTCGAGCACGGCACGGTGTACCTGACCGCCGACGGCACCGCGGCGGCGGCCTGGGTGCGCCTCGACGGCAGGTTCGAGCCGGAGATCGACGGCTACGACCGGCGGCTCGCCGAGGCGTGCGGCGCGGCCACCGAGCGGTTCGTCCGGCTCGACGAGGACATGCTGGCCGCGCACCCAGACGGGCTGACCCACGACTACCTGGCGTTCCTCGGTGTCGTCCCGGCCGCCCAGAACCGGGGGCTGGGCAGCCGGCTGCTGCGGGAGCACCACCGGGTCACCGACGCCGACGGGCTGCCGGCGTACCTGGAGGCGACCGGGCGGCGCAACGCGGCGCTGTACGCGCGGCACGGCTACGCCGACACCGACCCGGTCCCGATCGGCGACGGCCCGCCGCTGTACGCGATGCTGCGCCCACCGGCCGGCGACCGC
Organism: Dactylosporangium sp. NPDC050688; assembly: GCF_040654515.1. Classification (NCBI taxonomy): domain Bacteria; kingdom Bacillati; phylum Actinomycetota; class Actinomycetes; order Micromonosporales; family Micromonosporaceae; genus Dactylosporangium; species Dactylosporangium sp. NPDC050688. The sequence continues at coordinate 156,154 of NZ_JBFAIC010000013.1, read as the reverse complement.
GCCGGGTAGATACTCAGGCGACGCCGAGCGCGGTGGCGTCCCACATCCCGTAGTACTGGTTCACGAACACGTTGGTGAGTCTCGGGTTGCGGTAGTTGAGCACCTTGTCGTAGGTCAGCGGCAGCATCGCGGCGGTGTCCATGACCGCCGCGTCGACCTGGGACCACAGCTTCGCCCCGGCGGCCGGGTCCGTGGTGGCACGGGCCCGGTCGATCAGGTCGTTGATCGCCGCGTCGGACAGCTCGGCGTAGTTGTTGTTGCCGTTGGGCAGGATGAGGCGGCCGTCGACGAGCGTCGGGAAGAAGCCGTAACCGGTCGGGAAGTCCGCCGACCAGGCGCTCAGGATGAGCCCGTACCCCTTGCTGTGCACGTTCGACGGGGAGCCGACGACCTGCCGGGCGTACAGCGACGGGTCCGACGCCTCGATGCGGGCCTTGATGCCGACGGCGGCCAGGGATGCCTGGATCGCCTCCGCGGTCTTGCCGGCCTTCGGGCTGTCGGTCGCGGCGATGACGGTGTCGAACCCGTCGGGCCGGCCGCACGCGGCGAGTTCCTCCTTCGCCTTCGCCGGCTGCGGCTTGCCGGCGCGGCTCTGGAACGGGTCCAGCGCCGGGTCGTGCCCGGGGATGCCCGGAGGCAGCATCCCGCCGGCGATGTCACCGCCGGCGTCCGGCCCGCCGCGGGCGGTCTGCACGGCGGTCTTGTCCACCGCGTACTGCACCGCCCGGCGGCAGTGCACGTTGTCGAACGGCGGCACGGCCGTGCTCATCGCCGCGTACTGCACGAAGCCGGTGGTCGGCTCGTCGGCGCGGGCCTTGAGCGCGGCGTCGAGCAGGATCTTCGGCTGGGTCGCGGCCTGCACGCCGCCCTGGCCGGCGTCGGCGTCGAGGGTGCCGTCCAGCAGCTGCCGGTCGATCTCGTTGGGGTCGGTGCCGATGACCAGCTCGATGCGGTCCGGCAGGGCCCGGCGCACGGTGTCGGTGGCGCGGTCCCACGCGTCGTTGCGCACGAGCACCGCCTTCTTGCCCGGCTCGATCGCCTCGAACCGGTACGGGCCGGACGCGACGGGCTTGTCGCCGTACTTCGCGCCGGTGTCCTTCGCGGTCGGTACCGGCGCGGCGACCCCCATCGCGAGCAGGTAGGGGAAGTCGGCGAACGGCTCGGCCAGCCGGAACGCGATGGTCTTGTCGTCCGGGGTGGAGATGCTGCGCAGGCCGGTGCTGTCCGCCCACGGGCCCGGGTAGTGCTGGCCCTGGTCGAGCTGGTCGATGAGGTACGTGGGGCCGCCGCTGAGCTCCTCCTGCGCGAACAGCCGCTCGATGCCGTGCCGCACGTCCTTGGCCGTGATCGGCGAGCCGTCCTCGAACCGGATGCCGTCACGCAGCGTGAACGTGTACGTCAGCCCGTCGGCGGAGATCGTGGGGGCGGCCGCGGCGAGGTCCGGGACGAGCTTCAGCCCGTCGGTGCCCGGCTTGGCGTCGGGGGTGAGCAGCGTGCGCACGTAGAGCCGCTGCAGGTTGTAGACCGCCGTCACGTACGAGCGGGTCGGGTCCCACGAGTCGACGTCGTGCGCGCTGGCGAGCTTCAGCGTGCCGCCGGTCGCCGTCGACGGGTTGACGACCTCGGTGAGCCCGGCGTTGAACCCGCCGCCGGTGCTGCCTTCGCCACCCGGCTCGTCCTTCTTGGCGCAGGCGCCGATGGCAAGGGTCAGGCCCAGGATCAGTAGACAGCGAGTGATCTTCACTTGACGCAGCGTAACTCGCTGCGGTCGTCTTAGTGGGCGATCACGACCGCCGCGAGGGCCAGCGCGCCCGGCAGGGCCTGCACGAGCAGGATCCGCCGGCTCGCGGTGGCGGCACCGTAGACCCCGGCGACGATCACGCACACCAGGAAGAACACCCGCATCGTGAAGCCGACCGGATCGCCGGCGAACATGCCGTAGACCAGGCCGGCGACCAGGAAGCCGTTGTAGAGCCCCTGGTTGGCCGCGAGGGCCTTGCTGGCCTCGGCGAACTCCGCGGTCGTGCCGAACGCGGCCCTGGTCCGCGGCGCGGTCCACAGGAACATCTCCAGCACCAGGAAGTACGCGTGCAGCGCGGCGACGAGGCCGACCAGAACCAGCGCGACGATGTCCACGCCGGACACCCTACCGGTCGGTAAGCCCAGCGTCGCCGGGTGGCGGTCAGCTGCCCTACGCCCGGATCACGACCGGCGTCGGCGGGTGGCGGTCAGCTGGTCTGCACCCGGATCACGACCTGGGAGTCGGTCACCTTCTGCACGGTGATGTCGAAGCCCTCGGCCTGGGTGGTGCCGTCGACCGGCACGCTCACCGTGGTGCCGCCGACATCGACCTTCACCACCCCGTTGTCGACACCGACGAGCTTGACGTCGACGCCCAGCACGCTGGACTCCGCCTCCACTCCGCGGTCGAACGTGACAGTGCATCCGTTGGTGGTGCAATCCACGTTGTCGGTGCTGCACGCGGTCAGCGCGCCCATCCCGATGACCAGGGCGGCGGCGACCGTGGCGAGGCGGTGGGTCAAGGTCGTCATGACTCGGCAGTGTATCCGGCCCGTGCACGCGACCGATGAGTTGCGCCGGCTCCCGACGTACACCCTCCGGAAGCACGACGACGTCGGAGGTTTGCAGAAATGTCGCAGGAGCAGGTCATGGCCGCGATCACGGCCGAGCGCACGGAGCTTGCGGAGGTGTTCGCCGGGCTCACGCCGCGGCAGTGGGACGCGCCCTCGCTGTGCGCCGGATGGCGGGTGCGGGAGGTGCTCGCGCACACCACGATGCCGTTCCGGATGGGCGGCGGCGCGTTCGGGTGGGAGCTGCTGCGCTCGGGCGGCCGGTTCAACCGGATGGCCGACCGGGTCGCCCGCCGTGACGCCACCCGGATGCCGGCGGAGGCGCTGCTGGCCGCGCTGCGCGACAACGTCGCGCACCCATGGTCGCCACCCGGCGGCGGGCTGGGCGGGGCGCTGTCGCACGAGGTCATCCACGGGTTGGACAGCACCGTCGCGCTCGGGCTCGACCGGCGGGTGCCCACCGACCGGCTCATGCTGGTGCTCGGCTCGATGCAGCCGCGCAACGTCCGGTACTTCGGCACCGACCTCACCGGCATCCAGCTGCGGGCGACCGACGTGGACTGGAGCCACGGGGCCGGTGAGCCGCTGCGCGGCCTGGCCCAGGACCTGCTGCTGGTCGTCTGCGGCCGGCTGCTGCCGCCGGGGCACCTGTCGGGCGGGCCGGCCGCCAGGTTCACCGCCCGATGACCGCCCGATGACCGCCGATGCGCCGGGCGGGGTTTGACGGCCGTCCCGCCCGGAAACGTGGACGGTATGAGGACCCATCACAGCAACAGCGTGCCGCGGGTCGACGACTCCGTGGACGACGCCACGATCCGTGACGAGGCGGAGCGCATCGCGGTGCCTGACTTCGACTACCTCGGCCAGCCGATCGACGCGATCATCGACGGGATCACCGGGCACAGCCACGATCAGGACAAGGACTCCGAGGACACCACCGTCGAGTGACCCCGCGCGCAGATCTGATCAGCAGCTCCTTTGGTCAGGCGCGCGGGGACCTGATCAGCAGCGTCGCGACGACCTCGCCGGGGCCGACGGCGCCGTAGACGTGCGGCACGTCGGCCGCCCACGCGATGTGCTCGCCCGGCCCCGCGACCAGTGGCGCGTCGGGCGGGCCGGCGCGCAGTACCCCCTGCCACACCGTGACGTGCTCGGTCACCCCCGGCGCGTGCGGCGGCGAGTGCTGCACCACGCCGGGGTGCACCCGCATGCGCAGCAGCTCGAACGTCACCCCCGGCTCGTCGAACACCTCCAGCAGCGTCGCGGTGACCGCCGAACCGCGGATCGAGTCGCTGTGCTGCTCCCGCACCAGCGCCGTCAGCGGTACCCCCAGCGCCCCGGCCACCGCGTACAACGTCTCGAGCGTCGGGTTCCTGGTGCCGTGCTCCAATCCCGACAGGGTGGCCTTGCCGATGCCGGCGGCCCGCGCCAGCTCCGACAGCGACAGCCCGCGCGCGGCCCGCAGCTCCCGCAGCCGGTCCCCGAGACTTGTCCCGCGCTCCTCCACGTGGCTATGGTGACATCCGGCTCACGCGTTCCGTATACGGAACGCCCTACGCGGGAGGTGCCGGATGCGGCGGTTCGACACGGCCCAGCCGATCCTGGCCGGTCTGGTCAGCGCGGTCGTCGGCTTCGCGAGCGCGTTCACCGTGGTGCTCGCCGGCCTGCGGGCCGTCGGCGCGAGCCCCGCGCAGGCCGCGTCGGGGCTGCTCGTGCTGTGCGTCGGCATCGCCGCGACCACCGCGTTCCTCGCCCTGCGGCACCGCATGCCGATCAGCACCGCCTGGTCGACGCCCGGCGCGGCGCTGCTCGTCACCACCAGCCACGTCCAGGGCGGCTGGCCCGCCGCCGTCGGCGCGTTCCTCGTCGCCGCCGCGCTCATCGTCGTCGCCGGCCTGTCGCCGTGGCTCGCCCGGGCGATCGCCGCCATCCCGCGCCCCATCGCCGGTGCCATGCTCGCCGGGGTCATCCTCAGCCTGTGCACCGCTCCGGTCCGCGCCGTCGTCGACGTGCCGGAGCTCGCCGTGCCGGTCGTGCTCACCTGGGCGCTGCTGACCCGCTTCGCCCGGCAGTGGGCGGTCCCCGGCGCCCTGCTCGCCGCCGTGGTCGCGATCGCCGTGCGCGGCGTGCACCTCACCGGCGTCTCCGTCGCGCCCGCGGCCGTGTTCACCGTGCCCACGTTCACCGTGCCGGCGCTGGTCAGCATCGCCGTGCCGCTGTTCCTGGTGACCATGGCCGCGCAGAACGTCCCCGGCATGGCCGTCATGGCCACCTACGGCTACACCCCGCCTTTGCGCGGCGTCCTGGTCACCACCGGCGTGGCGAGCGCGCTGGCCGCCCCGTTCGGCGGTCACGCCCTGAACCTGGCGGCGATCACCGCGGCCCTCACCGCGGGCCCCGACGCCCACCCCGACCCGCGGCGGCGCTGGGTGGGCGCGACCGCCCTCGCCGCCGGACAGCTCGCGCTCGGCCTCGGCGCCGGGCTGGCCATGGCCCTCGTCCTGCTCTCCCCGCCGGTCCTCGTCATCGCCGTCGCGGGCCTGGCGCTGCTGTCCGCCCTGGGCACCTCCCTGGTGAGCGCCGTCACCGAGCCGGCGGGCCGGGAGGCCGCGGTGGTGACGTTCGTGGTGACGGCCTCGGGGACGACGATCCTGAACGTCGGCCCCGCGTTCTGGGGCCTGGTGGCCGGCGGCCTGACCGCGCTGCTGCTGCACCGCCGCCGCGGCGGTACGGCCTCGGCGGACAGTCCCACGCCGGCCACGGTGGCCACCGCCGGCGCTGCTGATGGCGGCGCTGCTGATGGCGGCGCTGCTGGCGCGGCGGTTTCTGGTCCGTCGCCTTCTGCGGCGGTTCCCGGCGCTTCGGGCGGCGCTTCCGCCGGCGCTTCGGGCGGCGCTTCCGGCTCGGTTTCTGTTGCGGCGCCGGGCGCGGCAGTCGCTGATAATGCCGCGGTGACCTCCGCCCCGATGTCCGCTGCGAATTCCGGCTCGGCGTCCGGTTGAGCTTCCGGTTGGGCGCGTCCGGCTGGGCGTTCGGCTGGGCGTTCGGCTGGCCTTTCGGCTCGGCGTCCGGCTGGGCGCGTCCGCCATGCTCTCCACTGCGGCTTCTCATGCGCCTTCGACCGGGGTGACCACCGCGCCGCCGGTGCGGTGGGTGCTGGCGCGGCGCTGGTTGCGTCGCCGCAGCCGGGCGGGCCGGTCAGTGGTGCTGCGGCAGCGCAGCGTGCCGGCAGCGTGTCGCCTCGGCGATCGCCTCGGCAAGCGCCTCGATGAACCCGTCGAGCCACGCAGCGCCGAGCTCGTCGCCGGCCTGGCGGACCGTCATCAGCAGCGGCGCAGCCCGGTCCAGGACCACGCCGTCGCTGAAGAGCATGAAGTGCAGGGCCAGCGCCGCCGACCTCGCGTTGCCGTCGGCGTACCGCTGGTGGAACGCCACGTCGGGATACACTCGCGCGGCCCGCGCCGGCCGCGCACCGCTGGGGCGTCGGCCGCGGCGAGCAGCCCCCGCGAGCAGCCCCGCAATGACGGTGACCAGGAGTAGCGCTCTGCCCGCCCTTCGCCCACGCCGGTCCGCTGCGCACCGTGGCCTCGTGACTGACACGGACCCGTGAGAGTTGCAGCTGGCTCCGATTCGGCACCTGTGGCCTCTCCGCTGGCAGCACGGCAGCACGGCGGCACCGTTGGCTGCGCGCGGCGGCAGGGGATCGCGCCGGGCGGGGAATCAGTCCAGGTACCACGCATGCATGGCGGCGCCGAGGGTGGTGTGGTGGGCGACCAGCACGGCGGCGGCAGCCAGGCCGACCACGACCAGCCACCCGCGTTGCCAGCGGCCGAGGGAGCGGCCCCACAGTCCGAGGCCGACGGCGACCGTGCCGAGCAGAGCGGCGCCGTAGCCGGGGTCGTACATCGGCAGGCCGACGACCGTGATGGCGAGCAGGGCGAGTGTGGCGAGGGCCAGCCCTGCCACGGCGAGCCAGATCCGGCGGCAGGCGGCGCCGACGGCGGCGCCCGCCAGGCCGACCGTGGCGGCGAGCAGCCAGCCGCCGGCGAGGGCGACATACGCGCCGAACGTCAGCGCCAGCATCAGCGGCAGCAGCACCCAGAAGAGCACGCCGCCGGGCCAGAGGCTCTTCGGGTCGACGACGCCGGTCCTGGCGATGCGGTCAGGGATGTCGAAGACGAAATAGGGCAGCGGCACGACCAGCAGCCAGGACAGCACCGGCCAGCCGAGACCCGCGAGCAGGATGCGGGCCGGCGCCGCCAGGGCGAGCGACGCCCGGACGGCGGCGGCCGGGCCGCGGGACAGGCCGGCCCGGCGGGCGGCGGCGCGCAGGGCCGGCAGGGTGCGGGCGGCGCCGAACAGATACCGCCACCGGCCGGTGGGCAGGGTCATGAGATCGGCGGTCCACTCGGCGCGCTGCCGGTCGCGGAACCCGCTGGGCAGCAGCACGGCGAGCACCGCGACGGCGAGCCGCAGACCGCGGGCGAGCGCGGTCGGGGCGGCGCCGGTCACCATGCCAGCCGCCCGGCATTCGGGCCTGGCTGGGGAGCGCGGCGCCGGGCGAGCGCGGACTGCGCGGCGGTGACGCCCTCGGCGGTCAGCAGGTAGTAGCGGCGGCGGGGGCGGCCGGCGGCGTGCACGTCGATCTCCTCCTCGCGGCTGGACAGCCAGCCGGCGCCCTCGAACGCGACGAGGATCGGATAGATCGTGCCGGGCTCCAGCCCGGCCTCCGTGGCGAGGTCAAGACCGTAGCGCTCGCGCCCCGGGTCGTCGAGCAACGCCCTGAGCACGAGCAGCCGCGGCGTCGTCATGCGCAGCGTACCCATGGCCGTACTCTACACAGCTACTCCTAGTTCTGCATAGGGTCGTTGTGTAGGGCCATTGTTGGCCGGTAAACTGCAAACAGCGTTCGCATTTACGAGGGAGGGTCTGATGCGGGTCGACAAGGTCACGTCCGGCGACGGCGCGGTCGTCACGGTGTATTCGACCGGTGCCGGGCCCGGCATCGTGATCCTGCACGGCGGGGGCGTCGGCGAGCGGGAGTACCGGCGGCTGGCGGACGCGCTGGCCGAGCGCTTCACGGTGCACCTGTACAACCGTCGCGGCCGGCCGGACTCGGCGCCGCTGACCGGCACGGAGACGGTGGAGACCGACCTCGCCGACCTCGGCGCGGTCCTGGCGCACACGGGTGCCCGCAGCGTGTTCGGGCACAGCGGCGGCGGGTTCGTCGCCCTGCGCGCCGGCCTCACCCTGCCGTTGGAGCGCGTCGCGGTGTACGACCCGGCCCTGTCCATCGACGGCCGCCCGTCCGGTGGGTACGTGGCCGAGTTCGAGCGGCTGGTGGGCGAGGGCGAGTATGCCCGGGCGATGACGGTGATGGCGCGGGCCACGTACCCGGACGACTTCGGCGCGAAACTGCCGTTCGGGATGGCGGTCGGCGTCACGGGACTGTTCCTGCGCACGCCGATCGGGCGCCGCTTCGTGGACCTGATGCCCACGATCCCGCCGGAGGTCCGCCGCATCTTCGAGCACGACGGTCCGGCCGGCGACTACGCCGGCATCACCGCCGAGCTGCTGCTGACCGCCGGCGCGCGCAGCCCGCGGTACTTCATGGACAACTGCCGGGCGGTCGCCGGCGTCACCCCGCGGGGGCGGGCCGTGCTCATCCCGCGGTCGTCGCACAACGCGGCGAACATCGCCCGGCCGGAGTTCGTCAGGCCGTTCGCCGAGTTCTTCGCCGGGTCCCTCAAGGCCGCGTGAGCGGCGAAAGCGAAGGCCGCCCCCGGGAAACCCGGGAGCGGCCTGTCGTCGTGCGCGCCGGTGTCAGTGCACGATCACCGGGGTCGCGGCGCCGGTCGGGGCGTCCTCGCCGGCCGGGGTCTTGTCCCTCTTGCGGGGCAGGAACGCGATCGGGATGAACGTCAGCAGGACCAGCGCGAAACCGACCCAGAAGGTCGAGGCGAACGAGTCCGCCACGAACTGCAGGCCCTTCTCGAACAGCGGCGGCGGCACCTGCGCCTTGATCTGGTCGGAGTGCTGCGCCGCGATCGCCAGGCCGGCCTCGGTGACCGGCGGGTTGGAGCCCGGCACCAGGTCCGACTTGTTGAGGTTGCTGGTCAGGATCACCGACATGACGGCGGCGCCGACGGAGCCGCCGATCTGCTGCAGGATGTTGACCAGCGTGGAGCCGCGGGCGACCTCGGCGTGGCTGAGCGTCTTCAGTGCCGACGTCATGATCGGCATCATCGTGCCGCCCATGCCGAGGCCCATGACGAACAGCGAGCCGCACAGCAGCCAGTAGGACGTGTCGGTGCTGACCTGCGTGAAGGTGAAGAAGCCGGCGGCGATGAGCGCCATCGCGAACGGCACGGTCCGCCCGACCGGCACCCTGTCGGCGAGCATGCCGGCGATCGGCATGGTCAGCATCGCGCCGATGCCCTGCGGGGCCATCAGCAGACCCGCGTCGAGCGTCGACTCGCCGCCCACCTGCAGGAAGTAGCTCGGGAAGAGCAGGCCGGCGCCCATGAAGGCGATGACGAACACGAACAGCGTGATCGTCGCGATCGTGAGCTTACGGTTGCGGAACAGCCGCAGGTCCAGCAGCGGGTGCTCCGGCTTGAACGAGTAGAGCACGAAGCCGATGACGAGCAGCCCGCCGATCAGCATCGGCAGCCATACCTTCGTCGTGCTGAACGTGCCGGTCTCCGGCAGCGACGACACGCCGAACAGGAACAGCGCCAGACCCGGCGACAGCATGAGCATGCCGAGGAAGTCGAAGGACTCCGACGGCTTCGGGTCGTCCTTCGGCAGCGCGAGCGCGGCATAGACCAGCGCGGCGGCACCGATCGGCAGGTTGATCAGGAAGATCCAGTGCCAGCTGTACTCGTCGATGAGCCAGCCGCCGAGGATCGGGCCGGTGATCGGGCCGAGCAGCATCGGGATGCCGAGGATCGCCATGAGCCGGCCGATGCGCTCCGGGCCGGCGGCCCGGGTCATCATCGTCATGCCCAGCGGCATCAGCATGCCGCCGCCGAGGCCCTGCACGACCCGCCAGCCGATGAGCTGGCCGATCGAGTCGGCGGTGGCGCACAGCCCGGAGCCGATCGTGAAGAGGGCGAGCGCGACCATGTACAGCCGCTTGGTACCGAACCGGTCAGCCGCCCAGCCGGTGAGGGGGATGACCGTTGCCAGTGCCAGGGTGTAACCGGTCATCGTCCAGGCCACGGTCGCGTACGACGCGTTGAACTCGGTCTGGAAGGTCGGCAGCGCCACGCTGACGACGGTGATGTCGAGAATCGACATGATCGCACCGAGGACCACGACCCCCGCGATCTTCAGTACCGCGGCGTCGATCTTGGTTGACGCCGCGGCCGTTGGACTCGTCACAAAACCCCCCTTGTTGAGGTGACCGGCGTGTGGGCGCCGGAAACCAGCCACTGCGGGCCGATCACCATTCGAGCACACGTTCTATATATGCCACCGGCAGGGTTAGGGCCTACGCCAGCCGCCGCAGGTCCAGCACGTGCCAGTCGGTCGGCTCGGGGTTACCGGTGGACCACCACACCAGGTGCGCCTTGGCCGTGACCACGCCGACCTCACCTGCCAGGACGATGGTCCGCCCGGTCGGCAGGTCGTAGGCGAGCAGCCGCAGCGACTCACCCTCCACGCCGGTCAGCAGCTCGAAACGGTCCAGCAGGCCGACGTCGACGCCGATGGCGTTGAGGTCGCCCGGCAGGCGCCGCCGGTCGCTGCCGTCGGCATGCATGACGTCGATCAGGTTACGCCCACTCGCGGTCTCCGCGATGGCTCGGCACCATTCCGGGGTGCACAACATCGTCTCCGCCGCGGTCGCCGGCACCGGGCGCCGCTGCCCGTCGGTGCGGTTCAGCAGCGCCGGCGCGCCCGGGTCGACGCTCATCAGCCAGGGCCAGGCGCTCCACCGGTACCGGCCCTCGATGACCTGGGTCGTCACGGCGCCGCCGCCGACCGCGACGGAGCGCAGCTCGGTCTTCGGCGCGTCGTCGGGGGTCGCCGCGACCCAGTGCAGCCGCCCCTCGGCGACGACGAGGTCGTACTGGGAGTCGAAGAACACGATGCCGCCCGTGTCGGCGGTCACCGCGACCGGTGGGCCGGCGGCGGGCGCGACCGGGGCCCGCCACAGCCGCGTCTCGTACGGCCCGGCTGCGGTCGCCGAGGACTCCGCCCAGTACAGGATGCCCTCGTCGAGGGTGACGCCCAGCCACTGCGGGAACCGCTCCTTCGGCACGCTGCGCAGCTCACGCGGCGCGCCGGCGCCCCGCAGCAGCAACCGCTCCGCCGTGCCGTCCGCCGAGGGCGCGGTGCCGACCGAGGTGCCGGTGTCCAGGTACAGCAGCGGGGTGTAGATCGTCCCGTCGGCCAGGCGCGCGGGCGTCACCCCGGGCTGCAGCGTCGCGGTCACCGTGCCGGCCCCGGACGGCGCGACCGCCGGCGGCGCGTCCCGGGACGCCGGCGAGAACAGCAGCCAGCCGCCGACGACGAGCGCGGCGGCGAGGGCGATCAGCGGTCGGGCCCGTCCCACGGAGCCCAACCTTACGGGCGGTGAGAGTTTCACGGCCGGCGGGGCCGTGACCTGGACCGGGACTCGGGCGTCGTTGACCCGGGACATCGAGCGCTCACACCATGCGCCCCATGCGAACCAAGCTGAGAGGGCTCGTCGCCGGGCTGGCGGGGGCGGTGACGGTCGTCGCCGTCGGCGTCGCCGTGCAGACCGCCACCAGCCCCGCGCAGGCCGCGGCCGCGGACCCGTACACGCTCAAGAACGTGCAGATCGAGGGCGGCGGCTTCGTGCCGGGCATCATCTTCAACCAGACGCAGCAGAACCTCGTCTACGCGCGGACCGACATCGGCGGGGCCTACCGCCTCGACCCCGCCACCAACCGGTGGATCCCGCTGCTGGACTGGGTCGGCCAGGACAACTGGGGTTACAACGGCGTGGTCAGCCTCGCCACCGACGCCGTGGACCCGAACAAGGTCTACGTGGCCGCCGGCATGTACACCAACAGCTGGGACCCCAACAACGGCGCGATCCTGCGCTCCTCCGACAAGGGTGCCACCTGGCAGGCCAGCCCGCTGCCGTTCAAGCTCGGCGGCAACATGCCCGGGCGCGGCATGGGCGAGCGGCTCGCGATCGACCCGAACAGGAACTCGATCCTGTACCTGGGCGCCCCGAGCGGCAACGGCCTGTGGCGCAGCACCGACTCCGGCGTCACCTGGGCGAAGGTCACCGCCTTCCCGAACCCGGGCAACTACGCGCAGGACCCGAACGACCCCAACGGCTACCTCACCGACAACCAGGGCGTCACCTGGGTGACGTTCGACAAGCGCAGCGGCACCGCCGGCAACGTCACGCAGACCATCTACGTCGGCGTCGCCGACAAGCAGAACACCGTCTACCGCACCACCAACGGCGGCACCACCTGGGAGCGCCTCGCCGGGCAGCCGACCGGGTATCTGGCGCACAAGGGTGTGCTGGACACCGCCGGCGGCAACCTGTACATCGCGACCAGCGACACCGGCGGCCCGTACGACGGCGGCAAGGGTGACGTGTGGAAGTACAACACCGCCACCGGCGCGTGGACGCAGATCAGCCCGGTGCCGTCCAGCAGCTCCGACGACTACTTCGGCTACAGCGGCCTCACCATCGACCGCCAGCACCCGAACACCATCATGGTCGCCACGCAGATCTCCTGGTGGCCGGACGTCATCTTCTTCCGCAGCACCGACGGCGGCGCCACGTGGACCCGCATCTGGGACTTCACCAGCTACCCGAACCGCAGCTTCCGGTACAAGATGGACGTCAGCCGCTCGCCGTGGCTGTCGCTGGGCGCCAACCCGCAGCCGCCGGAGGTCACCCCGAAGCTCGGCTGGATGACCGAGTCCATGGAGATCGACCCCTTCAACTCCAACCGGTTCATGTACGGCACCGGCGCCACAATCTACGGCAGCACCGACCTCACCACCTGGGACACCGGCGGCCAGATCACCATCAAGCCGATGGCCGCGGGCCTGGAGGAGACCGCGGTGCTGGACCTCATCAGCCCGCCGTCCGGCGCGCCGCTCATCTCCGGCCTCGGTGACATCGGCGGCTTCCGGCACACCAACCTCGACGCGGTGCCGCCGCTGATGTTCCAGTCGCCGTACTTCACCAGCACCACCAGCCTCGACTACGCCGAGCTCAACCCCAGTGTCATGGTCCGCGCCGGCAACTTCGCCGACAGCGACCGGCCCAACGACAGCCACGCCGCGTTCTCCACCGACGGCGGCGCGAACTGGTTCCAGGGCAGCGAGCCCGGCGGCATCAACGAGGGCGGCACGATCGCCGCCGCCGCCGACGGCGCCAGGTTCGTCTGGGCGCCGAAGAACAGCGCGGTCGTGTACACCGTCGGCTTCGGCAACACGTGGACGCAGGCGACCGGCATCCCGCAGAACGCCGTCGTCGAGTCCGACCGGGTCAACCCGAACACGTTCTACGGCTTCGCCAACGGCACCTTCTACCGCAGCACCAACGGCGGCGCCACCTTCACCGCTGCCGCCACGGGCCTGCCCACGACGGCGACCTTCAAGGCCGTGCCCGGCGTGACCGGCGAGATCTGGCTGGCGGGCGGCACGTCGGGGCTGTTCCGCTCCACCGACGGTGGCACCACCTTCACCAAGGTCGCCACGGTACAGGCAGCGAACGCCGTCGGCTTCGGCAAGGGCGCCCCCGGCCGGCCCAACGTCGCGGTGTTCGCCGTGGCACAGGTCGACGGCAAGAAGGGCGTCTACCGCTCCGACGACACCGCCGCCTCGTGGCTGCGGATCAACGACGACCAGCACCAGTACGGCAACATCGGCGACACCATCACCGGTGACCCGCGCATCTACGGCCGGGTCTACCTCGGCACCAACGGCCGCGGCATCATCTACGGCGACCGCACCGGCGCCCCGCCGACGTCGTACTCCGCGTCGCCGTCGGTGTCCACGTCGGTCTCGCCGTCGCGGTCCGTGTCCCCGTCGGTCTCGGTCTCACCGTCCCGCTCGGTGTCGCCGTCCGCATCCGCGTCCCAGTCCTCGTCGGCCGCGTGCACCGTCACGTACTCCATCGCCGGCCAGTGGGGCGGCGCCTTCCAGGGCGCGGTGAAGATCACCAACCGCTCGGCCACCCCGGTCAACGGCTGGAACCTCAAGTGGGCGTACGCCAACGGCCAGGTCATCGACCAGATCTGGGGCGGCGTCACCGCTCAGTCCGGCGCCAACGTCACCGTGACCAACGCCGACTACACCAAGACGATCGGCGCGAACGGCGGCAGCGTCGAATTCGGCTTCATCGCCTCCTGGAACAACACCACCAACGCCACACCGACCGCCTTCACCCTCAACGGCACGAGCTGCGCCGCCGGGTAAGGGCCCGTCCCGTCCGGCCGGGTGCACAGTGGCGGTGCACCCGGCCCGGCCGGCTGCTTGGCCGCGGTGGCGTCCGGCCGGTGCTGCTTAGTTGCGCCGCGCCCGTGCCGGGTGCTGCTTGATCGGAGCGCGTCCGGCTGGGTGCTGCTTGGTCGGGGTGCGTCCGGCTGGGTGCTGCGTGGTTGCGCCGCGCCCGGCCGGGTGCTGTGGAGTTGTGGTGCGTCCGGCCGGGTGCGCAGTCGCGGTGCATCCGGCCGGCCTGTGCCGGGGCCGGCCCGTCCCCGCCGCCGGCCCCGGCACCTGGGCGCCGCCGTCACCCCACCGGCGGCGGTGCTCGCCCGGCGCCGGCAGTCGTGAGCGGCGGCTGCCGGCGCCGGCCCGGCTCCGGCGCCTGGTGCGCCGGCGCAGCCTGCCGACGAGCGCACCACCGGCGGCGGCGCCGAGGGCAGCAGTGCTGCCAGCGGCGTTCTCGTCCAGCGGCACCGCCCCGGTCACCCCGGCCGCGGCGAAGTGCGCCGCGATCTCCTGCTCCCGGGACGGCCTGCGGCCACCCGCTCGTACGCCCCGGTCGCGCCCACTGCTGTCGGTGACGGTGGCCTCCTCTTTCGGCAGGGGCGAGCCTGGGGCGCTCGGATCAACCCGGTGGATTGCTGCAACCCGGTGGATCCCTGGGGTCCTGGGAACAGCCAGACACCGGGTAGTGGAGGTCCGGCCGCGGCCAAGTGCACCGGCCGAGATCCACTGGCGGTCTGGTCGGGTGTGAGGTGATGTGAGGGCGGGAAGCGAGGCGGCGGAGGCGGCTGTCCGGCTTCGACTACGAGGTGTCCAGCCAGCGCCCGGTCCTGCGGCGGGAACCGTTGCCGACGGTCAGGGCTGTGACCGTCGCCCGCCAGCACGGCTGCGAACGGCGCCTCTCTTGCGCCGACGACGGCAGCCGTTGCTCGCGGTCGCGCCTGCGCCCGGTGCTCGGCTGCGCCCGCGCTCGCCAATACGGCTGCGACCGGCGCCTGGTGATGCCCGCGCTCGGGGCCGCACGGTTGCCCGCCTCGCGGTCGTCGCAGGGCCGCGACCGGCGCCCGATCCGACGATGGCGGCCGTTGCTCGCGGTCGTGCCTGCGCCCGGCGCTCGCCAATACGGCTGCGACCAGCACTCGCTCCCGCGGGCGGCGACCGTGGCCCCCGCCCGCGCCCGCACCGGCGTGCCCGCCTGGCGGCGGCCGTCCGGGGCGGGATCGCGCCGTCGGTCAGACCGGCTGGAACAGGGCTGCCAAGCGTGGCAGGCGGCGGTGCGTCTCCTCGTCGTCCTCCACGTCCCATCGCTCGCCCCGCGCCGGCGACGGGCGCTCCGCCGGGCCCGCGAACGCCGCGTCGTAGCCGTCCGGTGAGCCGGTGCGGTGCGTGTAAGCGGTCCGAGGTGCGTACAGCATTTCCTCGCAACCCAGCCAGCCCTTGCCGGTGGTGGCCATGCGACGCACCACCGGCAGGTCGGCGAGGGAGTCAGGGTCGGCGACGGCGCGGTCGAACGCGGTGCGGCCCTGCAGCATCAGGCCCGCGCGGAAGTCCATGAACCCGTCGTCGCCGCAGCCGCCCTCGATGAGATAGGCGGCGGCCCACAGCGGCGCGAGATACGCCGTGTCGAACACCGTCGAGAACACCCGGCTGAACGCGATGATCTGCTCGGGCGCCAGGGCCACGAGCCGGTCCAGGACCGCACCCGGCAACGGGTCGTCGGCCGGGTCACGGTCGTCGGCGCGCTCGCCGCATGCCGAGCGCGCCGACTCAATCAGCTCCCACCACTGCTCCATCCGCACACCCGAGACCGTAACCCCGGGGTACGACAAAAAAATCAGCTACTCGAAGCGCAGCCCGTCAGGGCGCATCAGCCGCCAGAGGGCCGGCAGGCTGGCGGCGGTGACGAGCAGGACGACCCCGCCGGCGATGCCGCACACGATGCCGATGCCGGCCAGGTCGGCCTGGAACGGCACGTCCACGGTGGCCAGCAGCAGCCCGCCGAGGCCGAGGCCGAGCGCCGTGGCGAGGACCAGGCCGAGGACGACCGGCACGAGCGTCTGCCACAGGACCGACCAGCCCATCGTGGACCGGCGGGTGCCGAAGGCGACCAGCGCGGCCAGCGTGCGCCGCCGCTCGCGCAGCTGCTCGATCGTGCCGACGAGCAGGCTCAGGCCGACCAGCAGCAGCGTGACGGTCGCCCCGGCGAACAGGCCGCGGCGGATGCCGGCGAACGTGTTGTCCACGGCGCGCGAGCGCAGGACCGTGACGTCCATCGTCGGGTTGACCGCCATGCCGGCGTTGCGCAGCCGTTCCTCCGCGTCCGGGTCGCCGGGGGCGAGGCCGACGTACGACACGAACGCCGGCTCGGCCCGCGGCGGCGGCGCGACGGACGGCGTGACGAGCAGCCCGATGTCGGACCGGCTGTAGGGGCCGGGGCGGGCCTTGGCCGTGCGGGCACCCGCCGGGACCGTCCACGCGTGCTCGAACTCCTCGCCCGTGGTGACCTCCTGGCCGGCCAGCTCGGGCCGCTCCAGCAGGAACGCGTCGCCGTCGGCGCAGCTGTCCAGCGCGGCGAGCTCTCGCAGCACGGCGCAGTCCGCGACGGCGATCTGGACGTAGACATCCTCGCCCTGGTGCAGCATTTCCCGCCGGTACGTGTGGACCGACGTCGCTCCGGCGGCCTTGAGGCGTGCGTCGAGCCCGGCGGTGTCGGGGACCGCGGACAGTGAGGACATGGTGACGGTCGTGACCGCCTGTACGCGGCTCATGTCCTGGCCGGTGTCCTCGGTGTACTCGGCCTCGGCGGCGGCGAACAGCATCTGCAGCGCGATCGTGCCGGCCGCGGCGACCGCGATCGCGCCCACGGCACGTACGGAACTGCCGCCGGACAGCTGCAGGCGGCGGACCGCCATCTGCCACGACAGCCCGCCCGCGGCGCCGAGCCGGCCGACGAGCCGGTCGAAGATCCACGGCAGCAGCAGCGCGACGCCGAGCAGGACCAGCGACACACCGCCGATGGCCTGCCACGGGTTGAAGTCGCCGCGCCGGCCGGCGAGCGGCACGAGCAGCGCGGCCCCGGCGACCGGGGTGAGCAGCCGCCACCACAGGCGCCGCCGGGTGCGGGCCGCGGCGCGGCGCACGACGCCGAGCGGCTCGACGACGACCCGGCGCAGCGCGACGAGGCTCATTGCCAGGGCGGCCAGCGGCACCGACACGACCAGCAGGGCGAGCAGCGGCAGCGAGGGGCGCACGTCGGAGCTGTACACACTCAGCCGCGCGACCTCGAACAGCTCGACGAACTGCCGCCCGACGAGGAAGAACACGGCGCCGACGAGCAGCCCGAGGACGGCGCTGAGCACGGCCTCACCGGCGGCGATGCGGCGCGTCATGCCGCCGTCGGCGCCGACGAGCCGGACCGCGGCGAGCCGCCGGTCGCGCTGCTCGCCGCCGAAGCGGGTCGCGGCGGCCACGAACATCGCCACCGGCATGAGCAGCACGACGAAGATGACCACGACGAGCATGAGCAGGAACGGGTCGAGCGGCTCGTGGACGCTGCGGCTGCCGTAGCCGTCGATCCGCTGTACCTGTGGCTGGCCGAACACGAGGTCGTCGCGGACCGTGTAGTAGACCAGCTCGGTCGGGCCCGCGAGGCCGGCCTTGCCGATCGTGCCGGAGACCGTGCCCGGCATGCGGTCGCGCAGCAGGGCGCCGCCGGGGGAGTCGAGCAGGTCCCGCAGCGCGGGGGAGACCAGCATGGTGCCGCGCGGCGGCAGGGCCTGCACGCCCGGGGGCAGGACCGGGTGGGCGCCGTCGGGCCGCACCAGCCGTCCGCGGATGCCTTCGCCACGGTACGACGTGGTGATGTTCAGCGTGAGCACGGTCGTGTCACCGGGCGTGATGTCCTCGCTGCCGTACCGGTCGTCGTCGCGGGCGTCGATACGGCTGGCGCGCGCGTCGAGCATCGACGGCACGGAGACCGACAGCAGCAGCACGGCGACGCCGAGGCCGACGCCGACCGCGGTCAGCGCGGTGCGCAGCAGCCCCTCGCGGCCGCCGGTGAGGGCGAGGCGGGCGCCGAGGGCGACCTCCGACGCCCAGCGCCGCAGCCGCCCGGCACGTGCCGGCCCGGGCGCGTGCCGGCCGGCGCCCCCCACCGAGACCCCCGTCATGTCCGTCACGCCGGTCATGCGTGCCGCGCCAGGTCGAGGGCCTTGCCGTCGCGGACGACGATCTCGCGGTCGGCGTACGCGGCGACCCGTGGCTCGTGCGTCACCAGGACGACGGCGGCGCCGCTGTCGCGGGCGGCCTCGGTGAACAGGCGCATGACCCGCTCGCCGTTGAGGGAGTCCAGAGCCCCGGTCGGCTCGTCGGCGAAGACCACCCGAGCCCCGGTGACCAGGGCCCGGGCCACGGCGACCCGCTGCCCCTGCCCGCCGGAGACCTCGCCGGGCCGCTTGCCGGCGACGTCGGTGATCTCCAGGCGCTCCAGCCACTCGGCGGCGCGCCGCTGGGCGTCCTTGCGCGGGTGCCCGTCCAGGCGCAGCGGCAGCGCCACGTTCTCCAGGCAGGTGAGCTCGGGCACCAGCTGGCCGAACTGGAACACGAACCCGAACTCGCCGCGCCGCAGCGCGCTGCGCTGCCCGTCGGACATCGCGGACAGCTCCTGGTCGCGGTAGCGGACCTGGCCGCCGTCGGGGCGCACGATGCCGGCGAGGCAGTGCAGCAGCGTCGACTTGCCGGAGCCGGAGGGCCCCATCACGGCGACGATCTCGCCGGCGTCGATCGCCACCGAGGCGCCGGACAGTGCCTGCGTGGACCCGAACGACTTGGTCAGCTCGTCGGCGACCAGCAGCCCGCCCGTCACGGCCGCACCTTCCTGGCCAGGTCGTCGAGGCGGGCCGCGGTGAGCTCCAGCCAGCGCAGGTCGGCCTCCAGGTGGAACAGCGCGTGGTCGCAGATGAGCTGGTCGGCGAGGTCGCCGGCATTCTTGCGCCGGGTCAGCTCGCGCATCAGGCGCAGGTGCTCGGCGCGCTGGGTGTCCAGCAGCTCCGCCGCGGGCCGGCCGGTCAGCAGCGCCAGGACCACCTTCGTGTAGAGGGTGTTCTGCAGGTACGGCTCGGGCTTCTCCGGCTGCCGGAGCCACTGCTCGACGTCGGCGACGCCGGCCGGGGTGATCGCGTAGCGCTTGCGGTCGGGGCCGTCGCCCGGCTCGACGCCGTCGACGGTGACCAGGCCGTGCTTCAGCAGCCGGGACAGGGTCGAGTAGACCTGCCCGTAGGCCAGTGGGCGGTCGGTGCCGAACCGCTCGTCGTAGGCCCGCTTCAGGTCGTAACCGTGGCGGGGCTGGGACTCGAGGAGCCCCAGAAACGCTTGACCGATGGACATGACGGCGACTCTACACCATGTGTATACCAAGTGTGTATACACGCCTTGTAGAGGCCCTGAGCTGCGGCTCAGCATTTCGTGTCATGCGTTTGTACGAGCAAATGTGCCAACCGGCATTCCCGATTGTGACCGCCGTCACAGGAGAAAGCTTTTGTCCTTTTCTCCGCAGATGTCGCTCGGTAGGTTCGCCCGGACACGCCGCTGATCACCCTATTTCTCCCCCGAGGGTGACGGCGGCGAGCACTGCAACCAGACCGAGAAGGAGAGCCGGTGCGCCTGCCGAACCTGTCCAACAAGGCCAAACTCGCTGCCGTCGCGGCGATCGTGGCGGTCCCCGCCGTCGCCCTGCCGATCGCGTTCGCCAGCAGGGACGGCGGCCTGCCTGGCGTCGGATCGCGCGGCGACGGCGCGGCTTACGCGTTCCCCGCCACGCCCGACCAGATCCCCGACACTCCGGTGCGGGTCAACCAGGTCGGCTACCTGCCCGACGGCCCCAAGCGGGCCACCGTGATCAGTGACTCGAGCACCCCGCTGCCGTGGCAGCTGAAGGACAAGGCCGGCAAGGTCGTCGCCTCGGGCGAGACCACGCCGCACGGCATGGACGACAGCTCCGGCCAGAACACCCACACGGTCGACTTCAGCGCGTACAAAGGTACCGGCAACACGTACACGCTCGAGGTCGACGGCAAGGCCAGCCTGCCCTTCGACCTCGACCCGAAGGCGTACCGGCAGCTCGCGATCGACGCGATGTCGTTCTACTACCCGCAGCGCAGCGGCGTAGCCATCGACGACAGCATCGCCCCCGGCTACGGCCGCGCGGCCGGGCACACCGCCGAGACCCACAACGGCGGCGACACCAAGGTCCCGTGCGCGCCCGGCACCTGCGACTACACGCTGGACGTCACCGGCGGCTGGTACGACGCCGGCGACCACGGCAAGTACGTCGTCAACGGCGGCATCTCCGTCGCCCAGCTCATGAGCCTCCACGAGCGCTCCGCGAAGGCCTCGCAGGCACGCACCCTGCGCCTGCCGGAGGCCGGCGGGAAGACCCCCGACGTGCTCGACGAGGCCCGCTGGGAGCTCGACTTCCTCATGAAGATGCAGGTCCCGGCCGGGCAGAAGCTCGCCGGCATGGCGCACCACAAGGTCCAGGACGTCGCCTGGACCGGGCTGCCGACCGACCCGGCCGCCGACACGCAGCAGCGGGTGCTCAAGCCGCCGTCGACCGCCGCGACCCTCAACCTGGCCGCCGCGGCCGCGCAGGGCGCGCGGGTGTTCGAGGCCTACGACAAGGCGTACGCCGCGAAGCTGCTGAACGCGGCCCGCACGGCGTTCGCGGCGGCGCAGGCCAACCCGAAGGTGTACGCCCCGGACTCCGACTCCACCGGCGGCGGCGCGTACGGCGACACCGACGTCGACGACGAGTTCTACTGGGCGGCGGCCGAGCTGTACATCACGACCGGCGAGAAGAAGTTCGGCGACTTCGTCACGGCCTCGCCGGTGCACAAGTCCGACGTCTTCGCCAACGCCTTCGACTGGCGCGCCGTCGGCGCTCTGGGCCGGCTCGACCTGGCCACCATCGACAACAAGCTGCCGGACCGTGAGCGGGTCCGCGCGAGCGTCATCGCGGGCGCCGACAAGCACCTCGCCACGCTGAACTCACAGGCGTACGGCCAGGCGTACGCGCCCAACGGCGGCTACGACTGGGCATCCAACAGCCAGATGCTCAACAACCTCGCCGTCGTCGGCACCGCGTTCGACCTGACCGGCGAGGCCAAGTACCGCGACGGCGTGCTGTCCGGCATGGACTACATCTTCGGCCGCAACGCGCTCAACCAGTCCTACGTGACCGGCTACGGCGAGAAGGCGTCGAAGAACCAGCACAGCCGCTGGTACGCCAACCAGCTCGACCCGAAGCTGCCCAACCCGCCGCGCGGCACCCTGGCCGGCGGCCCCAACTCGCAGCTGCAGGACGAGGTCGCCTCGGCGGCGCTGAAGGGCTGCAAGCCGCAGCTGTGCTACATCGACGACATCAAGTCGTGGTCGACGAACGAGCTCACCATCAACTGGAACGCGTCGCTGTCCTGGGTCGCCTCCTTCGCGGCGGACCAGACCTGATCTGACCCCGCAGTCACCATGGGCCCGGCCGCTGATCTCCAGCGGCCGGGCCTACTGCGCTGCCGGCGGCGGCGCTGACGGTGGCCAGGGGTCGCCCCACTCGGCGTCCCTGGCGGCCTTGTACACCGGACCCTCCCGCTTCGACACCAGGGTCGGTCCGACGCGCGTGTCCGGGTTGCACACCTGCAAGGTGACGAGCCCCTTACGGAACGCGGGGTGCCGCACGACCCGGCCCGGCGTGGTGTTGTCCCCCTTCGTCAGCGCGACGTAGGAGAACTTCTCGTCCTCATAGCCGAGCTCGGCGCCCTTGAGCCGGCGGTGCAGGGCGGAGCGGTTCACCCGGGCGGAGAAGTGGCACCAGTCCTTGCCCGTCATGCCGCAGGCCAGCTGGTGCGGGCACGGCGCCGCGACGGTCCAGCCGGCCGCGATGAGGCGGTCGCGGGCGTCGAGGATCCGCCGGTACCCCGGGGGCGTGCCCGGCTCGACGAGGACCACCAGCTGCCGGGCCGCGGCACCGGCCTGGTCGACGAGGGCGTGCTGGTCGTCGTCGGTGAGCTCGCCCAGGACGTACGACACCAGTACCATGTCCACAGTGGACAACGGCTCGCCCAGCCGCCACTGCTGCCAGGTTGCCCGGGGCAGCATCCGCGCGCCGAGCTTCAGCGCCTCCGGCACCTGGTCCAGCACCGTCAGCGACTCCAGGCTGGGGAAGGCCTCGAGGGCGGCCCAGGTGGCCGCGCCGGAGCCGCCGCCGACGTCGAGCAGGCTCTGCGGTCGCAGGCCCGGCTGGCCCGGGCCGGGCCGCAGCTGCCCGAGGACCGCGGCGACGGCGGCGTGGGTGGCCGGCATGCGGTAGGCCGCGTAGGCGGTCGCGTCCACCATGGTGCGCAGCAGCGGCTCGTCGGCGGGGCGGCCGCTGCGGTAGTCGGCGATGAGGCGCTGCACCGACTCGGTGAGGCGTTTCGGTGGGACCGCTTCGAGGAGGCGGTCGAGGGCCTCGCGCAGCTCGGTCACGACTGTGCCTTCCGGTCCGTCATCGCTGCCTTCCGGTCCGTCATCGCTGTGCCTTCCTGTTCCAGAACCAGCGTTGGGTGAGGAGGGTGAGCACGCCGGCCGTGATGATCGCGGCCAGGTTCAGCAGCAGCTGGCCGGCGGAGCCGAGCGCCTCGTCCGTCACCCCGTACGCGACGGCGACCGCGATATTGGCCGCGGCCGGCACCGTCGTCACCGAGATGAGCACCCCGATCAGCGGCCCGGCCTTCGCCGACGTCAGCGACAGCATGCCGGCGATCCCGGCGAGGAACCCGACCACCCACGACAGCGCGTCGGGCCGCCAGATGAAGTCCGTCATCGGCCGGTCCCGCAGCAGCATGTCCTTCTCCACCAGGCCCGCGAGGTCCAGCAGGTACGTCGTGCCGACCGTCGCGACGATCGCTGTCAGAAACCCGACCACGAGCGCGGTCGACGCCCGCCTGATGAACCCGGGACGGCGCCTGATGATGCCGACGCACAGCGCCGCGAGGGGGCCGAACTCCGGGCCGACCACCATCGCGCCGACGATCAGGATCGGCTGGTCGAGCAGCACACCGATGCCGGCGATGATGGTGGCGACGGCGAACATCAGCAGGTAGGTGCCGGACAGCTCGGTCTCGTCGCCGGTCTTCTGCTCGATCTCGTCCCAGACGACGGCGTCGCTGGCCAGGCCCGGCGCCGCGTCGGCGGCCGCGGTCGCGACGTTGGACAGCGCCACGTCGACGTGGTCGATCGCGATCGAGCCGACCTCGTGGATCCGCTGCTTCCGCAGCGCGGCCAGCACCTGGCTGCCGGCCTCCCGTACGACGTCGCAGAGCACGAGATCGCCGTCGGGCTGGCGGGCCGCGCCGGGCAGGACGACCAGGTTCGTCGCGCCGGGGGCGGCCTCGATGATCCGGACGACCTCGTCGGTCCGGTCGGGTGGGGAGATGACCCGCAGATGCAGCACCCTTCAATTTTTGTCGGTGGTCGTCGCTACGCTGTCGGCGCCCCTCGTTGCTTCCGTTTCCGAAAGGCCGTGACCGATGCCCCAGACGACCTATCTCGAGCTGTCCGAGGACAGCGGCAGCGCCCACAAGTTCTACGAGGTGACCGTCGACGGCGCCGAGATGTCGATCCGCTACGGCCGCATCGGCGACCCCGGCACCACCAAGACGACGTCGTACCCCGACCATGCCAAGGCAACCGCGGAGGCGGCGAAGAAGATCGGCGAGAAGGTCCGCAAGGGCTACGCGCCGGCCGTCGCGGGCCAGCGGGCCAAGCGTTCCGTGTCCCGCCGCGTCATCGTCAGCGCCCGCTCCACCGCCAAGACCGCCCCGCTGCTGTGGCGCTACAAGTCCGGCTCGTCCGCGTTCGGCATCTTCGTCGACGACCGTGTCTGCATGGTCGGCAACGAGGCCGGCGTCGTCACCACCCTCTCCCACGACGCCGAGGTGCAGCGGCAGTTCCAGCTCCCCGACGGCGTGAAGTGCATCGTCGCCGACGACGACTGGCTCTATGCGGGCTGCGACGACGGCAACGTCTACGACCTGTCCGGCAAGGTCCCGCGCCTGGCGTATTCCATCGCCCCCGACATCGACATCTACTGGCTCGACATCCACGACGGCGTCCTCGGCGTCGCCGACGCCAAGGGCGGCATCTGCAGCATCGACCACGAGGACGACTTCCTGTGGCGCCAGCAGGGCAAGGGCGTCAGCGGCTGGATGGTCCGCTGCGACGACAACGCTGTGCACCACGGCCACAGCAAGGGCGTCACCAGCTATGACTGGCGCACCGGCAAGGAGCTGTGGCACCAGCCGACCCGCGGCGCCGTCCTGTTCGGCTGGCAGGAGCGCGACACCCTGTATGCCGGCATGTCCTCCAACTCGGTCCTCGAGTTCCACAAGGACGGCCGCGCCGGCGTCACGTTCCGCTGCGACAACACCATCTATTCCTGCGCCGCCGCCCCCGACGGCCGCTATGTCTTCGCCGGCGACTCCAGCTCGTCGGTCTACTGCTTCGCCGCCGACGGCCGCCGCCTCTGGAAGCTCGGCACCGGCTGCGGCAGCGCCTACTCGATGCAGTATCACAACGAGCGGCTCTACATCGTCACCACCGACGGCTCGCTGGCCTGCATCGACGCGAGCGAGGAGGCCGTGCGCAACGCCGAGCAGGGCGTCGTGCCCGAGTATGTCGACGTGAAGGCGCCCCGCATGGAGGCCGTCGCCCCGTCCACCAACGTCGAGGTCGCCACCGACCCCTCCGGCGGCGTCATCGTCGAGTGCTTCGAGGAGGGCGGCCGCCTGCGCATCCGGGTCGTCTCGCCCGGGTACCACCAGGACTGGCAGGTCCAGTTCCCCAAGGGCATCCGGGAGCCGCACGCCCGCTACGTCGTCCCGGAGATCCGCGAGGCCAGCCGCGGCGGCTTCTACCGCGCCCACGGCGACATCCGCCGCCTCGTCTGACCCTCCCGCCTGCTCCCATCCACCGCGCGTCCCGCTCGGGCGTCCTGCTCGGGCCCTGCGTGCTGGTCGGCGCGGCGGGCCGCCGCTCGCCGTCGGCGGCACCGCTTGGACGCGGGCGTGCTGGTCGGGCGTGCTGGTCGGCGCGGCGGGTCGCCGCTCGCCGTCGGCGGCACCGCTTGGACGCGGGCGTGCTGGTCGGGCGTGCTGGTCGGGCGTGCTGGTCGGGCGTTGCGTGCTGGTCGAGTCGGCTTCGGGATTGCTGCCTAGGCCGACCGCGGCGGGCACGTGGCGCGATGCCGTGCGCCTGCGGTCGCGCCATCACGCCACGGCCACGGCCACGGCATGCTTCCCCCACGGCGTTGCTGTTGCCTGCCCGGCTGCTTCGGCGTGCCCGGGCGGCAGGTCGTGCGAGCCGGCGCCGCAATGCCCGTGGATGTGGCGACTCCCGGCGCTGCCCGGGCGTCGGTGTGGTGCCTGGTGCGCCGGGCCCACTGTGCGGCGGTTCCCCGGCAGGGTGGGCGTCGCCCGGTCCGGACCCCGGCGGTGGCCGTGTGGGCGGTGGTGCATGATCGTGCGGTGGCAGAAGTTGAGCTGCTCATCGAAGTCGGGGTTGAGGCGGAGGGCGGGCAGGTCAGGCTGTCCGTGACCGGAGCGGGCGCCGGGGTGACCGGCCGGGGCTACGGGCCGCGTGATGCAGTGTCCGGCGCGGGCGAGACCGCGGTGTCCGGCGCGGGTGATAGCGCGGTGTCCGGCGCGAGCGAAATTCTCGTGGCGGTGCGGGACGGTGGCCCGGTGACGGTCCGGGTGTACGACGGCCGCCCCGACCTGCACGGCTGGGCGCTGGTGGACACGGCGCGGCTGGTGGTCGGGACCGACGGGGTCGACGTCGGCACGGTCGTGAGCGCCGTCGAGCACTGGGTGCCGGTGCAGGAGGGGACGGTCACGGTGGAGGTGTGGGTGCGTGGTCCAGACGAGCCGGGTGAGGTGACGTTCGTGCTGTCGCGGTGACGGCGGCGCGGTCATACGCTGCGAGCATGGTCGCTTTCGAGGACGTCGCGCGGGCGGTGCTGGACGAGAACCGGTACGTGGTGCTGGGCACCGCTGACGGCGAAGGGCGGCCGTGGGTGTCGCCGGTGTTCTACACGCTGAGCGGATACCGGGAGGTGGTCTGGATGTCGTCGCCGGAGGCCCGGCACTCGCGGAACCTGGCCGAGCGGCCCGATGTGAGCCTCGTCGTGTACGACTCGAGCCTGCCGGTCGGCGAGCCCGCGGCCGTCTACATGTCGGGGGTCGCGGCCGAGGTCACCGGGTCGGCCGTCGCCGAGATCGCGGCTGCCTACGGCGAGGCGGCGCTGCCGAAGGGCGGGCGCCGGGTCAGGATCGAGGAGGTGACCGGCGACGGCATCTACCGGATGTACCGCGCCACGATCCGTGAGCACTGGATCCTCGACCCGGACAGCCGCCCCGACGGTCGCGCCCCGATCACGCTGTAGGCGGGCGCCCTCGCTGCGGCGTGACGGGCGAGCCCATCAGCAGCCGAGCTGACGGCGGCCCGCCGTACTGTCGACACCTATGACGACCGACGAACCGATCGTGGACAGTGCCACTGGATGGGTGGCTGAGCACATCCGCACCTACGTCGACAGCGGCGGCACCAAAGGGCACCTTTACCACGGACTGCCGACGTTGCTGCTCACCGTCCGGGGGCGCAGATCGGGCGTGCTGCGGCGCACCGCGCTGATCTACGGGCGGTCCGGTGACGACCTCGTCGTCGTGGCGTCCAACGGCGGGTCGGACGGGCATCCCGCGTGGTATCTCAACCTCCGCGACACGCCCGACGTGGACGTGCAGGTCGGCACCGAGCGGTTCGCGGCCAGGGCCAGGACGGCGACCCCGCAGGAGAAGCCGGCGCTGTGGCAGGCC
This sequence comes from Dactylosporangium sp. NPDC050688, assembly GCF_040654515.1. NCBI lineage: Bacteria > Bacillati > Actinomycetota > Actinomycetes > Micromonosporales > Micromonosporaceae > Dactylosporangium > Dactylosporangium sp. NPDC050688. The sequence goes on along the minus strand of NZ_JBFAIC010000013.1, from coordinate 129,225 downwards.
ATGGTGCAGATCTTCGCCCGGTACGAGCAGTACCAGGCCGCCGCCGCCCGGGACATCCCGGTGGTGCTGCTGGAGCGCCGCGCGGAGTAGTCACCCGCAGGCGGGCGCGCCTTCACACCCGGACCGCTGTCGATGTGGGGCATGCGTAACGACGTGGCGATGATCGGCGTGACGCGGGCGAAACCCGCGGTTCCTATGCTCGCCGCAGCGTCACGGTCGACGCGTCGGTGCCGGCCGGGCGGAAGGAAGTGATGGTGACAGCACTGGACACGCAGGTCAGGACGGTGTGTTCGTACTGCGGCGTCGGCTGCGGGATCGTGCTGGACATCGGCCGGGGGCCTGACGGCCGGTCGCGGGTGCTGAAGGCGGCCGGTGACAAGGAGCATCCGGCCAACCGCGGGCGGTTGTGCACGAAGGGCGCGACGAGCGCCGACATGCTGGCCGCGCCGGGGCGGCTCGGCACCGCGAAGGTGCGCCGGGAGCGGGGCGCCGCACCGCAGGACGCCGACCTCGACGCGACGATCAGCGAGACGGCGCGGCGGCTGCGGGCGATCGTCGACGAGCACGGGCCGGACGCGGTCGCGCTGTACGTGTCGGGGCAGATGACCCTCGAGGCGCAGTACCTGGCGAACAAGCTGGCGAAGGGCTTCATCGGCACCAACCAGATCGAGTCGAACTCGCGGCTGTGCATGGCCAGCGCGGGCAGCGGCTACAAGCTGTCGCTCGGCTCCGACGGGCCGCCCGGCTCGTACGACGACCTCGACCACGCCGACGTGTTCCTGGTCATCGGCGCGAACATGGCCGACTGCCACCCGATCCTCTTCCTGCGGATGCTCGACCGGATCAGGGCCGGCGCGAAGCTCATCGTGGTCGACCCGCGGCGCACCGCGACCGCCGAGAAGGCCGACCTGTTCCTGCAGGTCAATCCGGGCACCGATCTGGCGCTGCTCAACGGGCTGCTGCACCTGCTGGTGCGGGCCGGCCACGTCGACGAGCAGTTCATCGCCGAGCACACCGAGGGCTGGGCCGCGATGCCCGAGTTCATCGAGGACTACACCCCGGCCCGTGTATCCGAAATAACCGGCATTTCGGAAAACGACCTGACGCGGGCGGCGGCGCTCATCGGTACCGCGGACAACTGGGTCAGCTGCTGGACGATGGGGCTCAACCAGTCCACGCACGGCACGTGGAACACCAATGCCCTGGTCAACCTCCACCTTGCCACCGGCGCCATCTGCCGCACCGGCAGCGGCCCGCTGTCGCTGACCGGCCAGCCCAACGCGATGGGCGGCCGGGAGATGGGCTACATGGGCCCCGGCCTGCCCGGGCAGCGCTCGGTGCTCGTCGAGCAGGACCGGGCGTTCGTCGAGGACCGGTGGGGGCTGCCCCGCGGCACGCTGCGCACCGAGGTCGGCACCGGCACCGTCGACATGTTCCAGCGGATGGCCGACGGGCAGATCAAGGCCTGCTGGGTCATCTGCACCAACCCCGTCGCGTCGGTGGGCAACCGGCGCACCGTCATCGAGGGCCTGGAGGCCGCCGAGCTCGTCATCACGCAGGACGTGTACGGCGACACCGAGACCAACGCGTACGCCGACGTGATCCTGCCCGCGGCGATCTGGGGCGAGGCCGACGGCATCATGATCAATTCCGAGCGGTCGCTGACGCTCGTGCACCGGGCCGTGCCGCCGCCCGGCGACGCGCTGCCGGACTGGCAGCTCATCGCCCGCGTCGCCACCGAGATGGGCTACGGCGCCGCGTTCGACTACGCCGGCGCCGAGGAGATCTTCGAGGAGCTGCGCGCGTTCTGGAACCCGGCCACCGGCTACGACCTGCGCGGCGTCAGCTACGACCGGCTCCGCGAGGGGCCGGTGCAGTGGCCGGCCGGGCCCGGCGCGGCGGCGCGCAACCCGATCCGGTACCGCAACGACGGCGTCAGCCAGCGCCTCCTGGAAGGCCCGGACGGCACCCGGCCCCGGCTGGCGTTCGCGACGCCGAGCGGGCGGGCCGTCTTCCACGCCCGGCCGCACCTGCCGGCGGCGGAGCTGCCGGATGACGACTATCCGTTCCTGCTCAACACCGGCCGGCTGCAGCACCAGTGGCACACGCTGACGAAGACCGGCCGGGTCGGCAAGCTCAACAAGCTCAACCCGGGGCCGTTCGTCGAGGTGAACCCGGCCGACGCCGCCCGCCTCGGCATCGGCGACGGCGACCGGGTCGAGGTCGCCTCCCGGCGCGGCCGGGCGGTGCTGCCCGCGGTCGTGACGGACCGGGTCATGCCGGGTGGGTGCTTCGCGCCGTTCCACTGGAACGACCTGTTCGGCGAGTACCTCAGCGTCAACGCGGTCACCAACGACGCCGTCGACCCGGTGTCGTTCCAGCCCGAGCTGAAGGTCTGCGCCGTCTCGCTCACCCGCGTCGCGGACGTGCCGGACCGCTCCGACCTGCGCGAGATGCTGGGGCTGCCGGCCGCGCCGCCGCAGCTCACCGGCGACGAGAAACGCTACCTCGCCGGGTTCCTCGACGCGCTCACCGCCGCCCCGCCGGACCACACCACCGTGCCGGTCCTGCCGGCGTCGGCGCCGATCAGCCCCGAGCGGGCGTTGTGGGTCAACGGCCTGCTCGCCGGGCGGTATTCGCGGGTACCGGCGAGCGCACCGGCCGTCGTGGCCGCCGAGGAGGGCACGGGCCCGGCCATCCAGGTCCTGTGGGCGTCGCAGACCGGCAACGCCGAGGACTTCGCCGGGGTCGTCGGACGCCGCCTGGCCGAGGCGGGCTGGCAGCCGGTGGTGCGCAGCATGGCCGACGTGGGCGTCGACACCCTCAACGGCCCGGCCGACCTGCTCATCATCACCAGCACGTTCGGCGACGGCGACGCACCCGACAACGGCGCCGCGTTCTGGCAGTCGCTCGACGCGCCCGACACGCCCCGCCTCGACGAGCGCCGGTACGCGGTGCTCGCTTTCGGCGACTCCAACTACGACGACTTCTGCGGCCACGGCCGGCGCCTCGACGCCCGCCTCAGCGAACTGGGGGCGACCCGGCTCACCGCCCGCGTCGACTGCGAGCCGGACTACCAGCCGGCCGCCCACGCCTGGCTCGACCAGGTCATCGCGGCGCTGCGCGCGGTGCCCGGGCAGCGGGCCAGGCCGCCGGCGCCGACCCGCAACCAGCCGGTGACCGCCCGCCTGGCCGGCAACCGGCTGCTGAGCCTGCCCGGCTCGGCGAAGGAGGTCCGGCAGTTCACGTTCGAGGCAGGCGGCGGGGTCCTGCCGTACGAGGCCGGCGACTCCCTCGGCGTGTGGCCCGTCAACTGCCCCGACCTGGTCAGCGAGTGGCTGAAGGTGACCGGGCTGCGCGCCGACGACCCGGTCGAGCTGGCCCAGCACGGCACGCTGCCGCTGTCCGAGGCGCTGCACCGGCGGCTGGAGATCGCCAAGATCAGCCCGGACCTGCTGCGGTTCGTCGCCGAGCGCAACGGTGACCCGCAGCTCAAGACCCTGCTGCGCCCCGACAACCAGGGCGAGCTGGCGAAGTGGACGTGGGGACGGCAGGCGATCGACGTCGTCGCCGAGTGGCCGGTCGACGCCACCGCCCAGGAGTGGGCCGGGGTGCTCAAGCGGCTCCAGCCGCGGCAGTACTCGATCTCCTCCACGCCGCTGCTGGACCCGGACCGGGTCAGCCTCACCGTGTCCGTGCTGCGCTTCGCCAACAGCCGCGGGCAGATCCGCAAGGGCGTCGCGTCCACGTTCCTGGCCGACCTGCCCGCCGGCGGCGAGGTCCCGGTGTTCGTCCAGCGGGCCCCGCACTTCCGCCCGCCCGGGGACCCTGCCACCGCCATGATCATGGTCGGCCCGGGTACCGGCGTCGCGCCGTTCCTGGGCTTCCTGCACGAGCGGCAGGCGCGCGGGGCCCGCGGCGCGAACTGGCTGTTCTTCGGCGAGCAGCGCCGCGACACCGACTTCTACTACCAGGAGGAGCTCCGCGCGCTGCGCGAGGCCGGCACGCTGCACCGCCTCGACCTCGCCTTCTCCCGTGACCAGCGCAACAAGGTGTACGTGCAGGACCGCATGCGCGAGCACGGCGCCCAGCTGTGGTCGTGGCTGCAGGACGGCGCGCACTTCTACGTCTGCGGTGACGCGAGCCGCATGGCCAAGGACGTCGACCGCGCCCTGCGCGAGATCGCCGTCGCCCACGGTCACCTCGCCCCGGACGCCGCCGAGGCGTACGTGAAGCAGCTCAGCGCGGACAAGCGCTACGTCCGCGACGTCTACTGACGCCGCTAAGGTGATGCGTCGTCGAGCTGAGATGTGACGCGGGACGTAAGGGGAGCGATGCGCGGGGTGTACGGGGCGGTTGCCGTGGCGGCGGTGTGCGGGCTGCTCACGGGGTGTGGCGGCCCGGTCGCGACGCCGGCGCCGGCGTCGGCAAGCGTCGCGGCGACCGTGGCGCCGGAGCTGGCCGTGGTGGCGGGCGGCGGGATCGCGGTGCCGGCGGCGAAGCAGCTGCCGGCGGGCGCGGCGATCGCCGGCCCGGACTACGCGGTGCGGCTGGCCGAGGTCGGCACCGCCGACCACCTCGAACCGGTGGTCGTCACCCAGTTCGGCAAGATGCAGTCGGCGACCGGGGTGCCGCGCGAGGCGACCGGCAGCATCCCCGCCGGCGCCGGCAACGAGTTCCTGTTCGTGCGGCTGGCCGCGGTGCCGGGCGTGCAGCGCGAGCCGTCCCCGGAGGTGAAGGCCAGGCTGCGGGTCGCCGACAAGACCCGCACCGTCGAGGGGATCGTGGCGCCCGGTTCGGTCCTCGTCGCGCTCGTCCCGGCCGGCGCGCCGGTGACCCTCGTCGTCGCCGACGCGGGCCTGGACCAGAGCGTCGACGTGCGCACCGGCACCGTCGGGCCCGGCGCCGTGAAGGCGTACCTGAAGCCGCGCCCGTACGGCGAGGTGTCGTACCAGCTCGTCGGGCAGATCAGCGGCGAGCCGAACCGGACCTACGTCGACCTGACCGTCTCCGCGGCCCTGGAACCCTACGACCACCGCAAGCAGGGCACGTGGGCCCCGGCCGGGCGCACGTGGCTGCGCGTGTGGGTGAAGATGAAGATCACCGCCGTCGGTACCCTCGGCGGCACCGTCGACATGCGGCAGAGCCTGCAGCTGTCGGCCGGCGGCAGGGCCGTCACCGTCGAGGCGTCCAACGCGCCGGTCGAGCGCGAGTCGGTGCCGGTCACCGACTACAGCGTCAGCGACGAGGTGCGGATGGAGGTGGCGGAGGGCTCCGTGCCGGCGCTCACCTTCCGCTTCGAGCCCAAGGGCGCCCTGACCCGCGACGGCAAGCCGGCCACGCTGCGGCTGGAGTCCAGCCCGCAGCAGCGGATCACGCTGAAGTAGCCGCGCTCAGCGCACGAGCCCGGACGGCTGCGCGGGCACCGGCGGGCCCGTCATCCACTCGGTGAGCTGCGCGGCCGGGACGGGCCGGGCGAAGTGGTAGCCCTGCGCGGTGCGGTACCCCAGCGACCGTAGCTGCTCGGCCTGTTCCGGTGTCTCGACGCCCTCGGCGACCGCGTGCAGGCGCAGGGCCTGGGCGAGCTGGATGACGGCGGCGGCGACCGGCGCGCGCTGCGAGGCGGGCGCCTGGGTGAACGAGCGGTCCAGCTTGACCTCGTCGACCGGGCGGTCGTGCCGCAGGCGCAGGGTGGAGCTGCCGGTGCCGAAGTCGTCGAGGGAGATGCGCAGGCCCAGCCCGCGCAGCCGGTCCAGGGTGGCGACGGCGGGGCCGAGGTCCAGCGCGAGGGACTCGGCCAGCAGAATGCTGCCATGAGGCTTTGCCGCGTGACGTGCCCGGCGCGCCGTGCCGGGGGCGGGACCGGGCGCGAAACCGGGCCGGGCCGGTGCTACACCGGGGTGACGGCCGCGGCCGGCGGGCCCTGCGCCCCTGCCGCCGGCAGGCCTTCGAGGAGGGTCGCGGCGGGCCAGGTCGCGCGCAGGGCGCCGGCGAGGTCGGTGAGCAGCGCGGTCACCTCGGCGGCGGCGCCCTCGTGCAGGGCCTCCGTGACGATGAACGCCCGGCGGGTCCCGGCGCTGATCGCCGACCAGCCGCTCTGCCGGTTGGTCCAGCGCCGCGCGTGCGCCCGGCCGGCGTCGTCGACGAACACGACCTCGCCCGGTTCGGGGTGCTCCAGCTCGCCGGTGAAGGTGTCGTACCGTTCGGTGCCCGCGGCCCGCCGCACCTCCAGGTCGCCGCTGATCCGGTCGAGGTCCAGCGCCGCCACCGGGATCGCGTACGCGGCCGACACGGCGTTGCACAGGTCGACGAGCGGGTGCAGCGACGGCAGGTCGCCCTCCCGGCGCAGGCGGCGCAGCAGCGACTCCGAGGCGCAGCGGTACTGGGTGGGCTTGAGCCCCATCGCCGCGAACGCCCGCCGCCACGCCTGGATCTGCGGTAGCTGCCCCTCGGCGGTGCCGGCCAGCCGGGCGCGGGCCCGGTCCAGCCACGGCGACGGGTCGGCGGGCGCGCCGGCGGTCACCCCGTCGAGGCGCAGCGTGCCGGCGACGAGCGTGGGGAAGTCCGCGCGGAGCCGCGGATGATGACGGAACTGCACGCGCTCCAGCCTCACCCGGGCCGCCGGCCGGCGGGAAGGACCACTTGCCGCCTTTCCGGCCGGACCAAGGACGAGGTGCGCCCGGGCCGGCGTCAGAGCCGGCGCAGCACGCTCCACTGGGGTTCGGGGACGAAACCGAGCGCCTCCTTCGGGCCCTGCGCGCCCTTGCCGCCGACGATCAGCGGCCGCTGCTGCTCGATGCCCCAGCGGATGAGGCGGGCCAGGTGGTCGAACCACAGGCCGCTGCGCCGGTCGGTGCCCAGCGGCCGGGCGCCCCACGGGCCGAGCACCGGCGCGACCGGATGGTCGAAGGTGACGGTCGCGGCGATCAGCGAGCCGTCGGGGGCGCGGTAGCTCAGCGCCAGCACGTCGGGCAGCCCGAGCACGGTGGAGAACAGGTCCCGCGGCCAGTACCGCAGCGGCGGCCAGCGCACCTTGTGGTTGCGCCGGGCCGACTCGATGCTCAGCCGGAAGAACGCGTCGGGGTCCAGCCCGGCGGTGGCGGCCGGGCCGAAGCTGACGGTGACGGACGGGTCGGCGTCGATGTTGCGCACCAGCCGCTGCTGGTCGACCCGGCGGGACTTGCGCAGCGTGCGCAGGTAGGCGTCGTAGTCGGCGAACGTGTTGCGCAGCAGCAGCGCCGGCACCCCGGCCCGGACAAGGGTGACGCCGCGCAGCAGTTCGGGCAGCTCGCCGCGGTAGATGTGGCGGTACATGACCGCCTGCAGCCGCCGCCCGTAGGCCTGCCGCAGCGCGGTCTCGAGGGCCCGGACCGCGGCGCCGAACAGCTCCGGCGGCGGCCCGCCCGACGGGTGCAGGGTGCCGGGCAGCCCGCCGGTGAGCGCGATGCCGGGGAACGCGCCGATGACCATGCTGTCCACGTCGGCGACGGCGAGGCCGAGCCCGCGCAGCCGGCGCAGCCGCAGCGAGCCGAGCCCGACGACCTTGCCGCCGTCGCGGAACGCGCCGGCGAGCACCGGGCCGCGCCGGGTGGCGGCGAGCGCGCGCATGACCGGCCAGTCCCGCACCTGGTGCAGCTCCGCGTCGCGGACCGCGGACGCCCACCACGACGGAGCGGCGGAGGCGGCCGGGTCGCTCAACTCGAACGTGAGATCAGCTTCAATACAGCTGATCTTCCGCCATGATCTGCCGCCGGTCAACAATCCTGCCGTAAGCCTTCCTTTAGTAAGAATCAACGTCAATACTTTTGCAGGTTGTCGGGCGACGGGACGATCTTCAGTCGACGGGATGGGAATCAATGTATGTTCTCGGTTTGAGTCAGCACCACGACTCCGCGGCCGCACTCCTGCACAACGGGCAGATCGTCGCGTTCTGCGAGGAGGAGCGGTTCAGCAGGGTCAAGCACGACGGCAGGTTCCCCGGCCTGGCGGTGCAGTGGTGCCTGCGCAGCGCCGGTATCACGCTCGCCGACGTCGATCACGTTGCGTACTTCTTCCAGGGCCGGAAGCTGCTGTGGCACGCCGCCAAGCATTTCCTGCGGTACTTCCCGGCGACCCTGGGTGTGCTGCGCAACGACGCCGGCGACTACGGTGACAAGGCCCGCAGCTTCCGCGCCACCGCGACGGGCCGGCAGACCTCGACCAGCGCCGACGACCACCACATGGGCGGCACCCTGCTGGTGCTGTACCGCCGGGCGTCACAGCTGGAAGGGCTGCTGCGCGCGGCCACCGGCCACGAAGGGCCGACCAAGATGAAGATCCACCTGGTCGACCACCACCACGCGCATGCCGCCAGCGCCCTGCACATCTCGCCGTGGGACGACGCGGCGATCATCGCCTGGGACGGCATCGGCAGCGACGGCACCAGCACCCTGCTCGCCACCGCGGAGGGTGACCGCATCCACGACCTGCGCCGGGTCAAGTTCCCGCACTCCCTCGGCGCCATGTACGCCGACGTCACCGGCTGGCTCGGGTTCCACCCGACCCGCGACGAGGGCAAGATCATGGGGCTCGCCGCGTACGGGCGGCCGACGTTCGTCGAGCAGTTCCGTGAGCTCGTACACCTGGACAGCGACGGACGCTACGCGCTGAACCTGAGCTGGTTCAACCACCACGCCACCGGCAAGCACCAGGTCTCCGACAAGTTCCGGGCCACGTTCGGCCCGCCCCGGCCCAAGACCCGCGACGCCGTGCCGCAGCACTACGCCGACGTCGCCTACGCCCTGCAGAACACCCTGGAGGAGGCGGGCCTGCACGTCGCGAGCTGGCTGCACGCCAAGACCGGCAACCCGCGGCTGCTCACCGCCGGCGGCGTCGCGCTCAACAGCGTCATGAACGGCAAGATCCTGCTGCAGACCGGGTTCCAGGAGTTCTTCGCCCAGCCGGCCGCCGCCGACGACGGCTCCGCGCTCGGCGCCGCGACCGTCGTGTCGACCGGCCTCGGCCTGCCCCGCCCGAGCGGCGAGTACATCTTCCTCGGCCCGTCCTACACCGAGTCCGACATGGAGAAGGCGCTGACGGAGGCCGGCCTGCAGTACGAGCGCCGCGACCCGATCACGAAGACCGCCGCCGCGGCGATCGCCGACGGCAAGATCATCGGCTGGTTCCAGGGCCGCAACGAGGTCGGCCCCCGCGCGCTGGGCAACCGGTCGATCCTCGCCGACCCGCGCGGCGCCGACACCAAGGACCGGCTCAACGAGAAGGTCAAGCATCGCGAGCCGTTCCGCCCGTTCGCGCCGTCCTGCCTGGTCGAGCACGCTGGTGAGTACTTCGCCAGCGACTACCCGAGCCCCGTCATGCTGCTCGTCTTCGACGTGCTGGAGCACCAGCGGGCGGCCGTGCCGGCGATTACCCACGAGGACGGCACCGCCCGCGTACAGACCGTGTCGCGCGCCGACAACCCGCTGTACTACGAGCTCATCAGCGAGTTCCACGCCCTCACCGGCGTGCCGATGGTGGTGAACACGTCGTTCAACGACAACGAGGAGCCCATCGTGTGCACCCCGCAGGACGCGGTGCGCTGCTACCTCAAGACCGACATGGACGCCCTGGCGCTGGGCCCGTTCTGGACGGCAAAGGCGTGATCCGTCGCTGGTGGTGGCTGGCCGCCGGGATCGCCGGCGCCGCGATGACGGTGCTCATCATGGGCGTCCTGCCACCGGACCGCACCATCGACAACCCGGCGGAGTTCCTGCTGCGGATCAGCCCGGTGCTCTTCGCGGTGCTCGCGATCGGCGGTTTCCCGCAGCGGGCCGCGCCGGGCCTGGTCCTGCTCGCGGCCGTCGTCGTCGGGTACATGGGCGTGCTGGACACCCTCTACGTGCTGCGGGTCGTCGCGCTCGCCGACGGCGGCGAGTTCGCCCCGTTCTACCAGATGGCCATCTTCGTCAACGCGTTCACCATCCTGGCCATCCTGTTCGGCTACCGGCTCGGCGGCGCGACGACGCAGCGGGTGCTGCGGCTCGGGTTCGCCTCGGCGCTGGTGCTGGTGTCCGGCCTCAACGACCTCACGTTCTACTACCTCAACGACTGGCCCGACGGCCGGCCGGCCCGGCTGGACTGGGCATCGCACATCACGGTCTTCGTCGGCGGCACGGCCACCCCCACGGTCGCGATCGTCTTCTGCGCCGTGCACCTGCTGCTGGCTACGGCCGTGCTGCTGGTGCCGACGTCCACACTTCGGCGTCGGCGAGAAACCCCGCAGCCGTCCCCGGCACCGTCCGTCCCGCAACCATGAGGGTGCCCTCGGCGCACTTCGCGTACACCGTGGACAGGTTGAGATCCTGACCCTGGAAGGCGTCCACGGTGATCAGGCGGTGCCCCGACGGCCCGCGCAACGCCACCTCGACCCCGCCGCCGGCGACCGTGCAACCGGCGGCGAGGTCGAGCTCGAACGTGACCGGCGCCTCGGTCACCGCCGGCTCCGGCCACGGCAGGCCCTCGACCTCGGGGAAGTGCCGGGTGAACGTCCCGGCCAGCCAGCGGCCCAGCACCGGCGTCGCCGTGACGACCGCGGTGCGCCCCTCGTGCCACAGCACGATCGCCCGGCCGGCCCCGTGCGGCGACCAGTCGACCCGCCACAGCGACACGAACGCGACCGTCGCCCCGTCACGCTGCACCGTCAGCCCCGGGTTCGCCCCCACCAGCAACACCGACATCCGTCGATCCTAGTCCCGCGCGCCGAGCAGCCGGTCGGCGAGGGCGGGCAGGTCGGCGGCGGTGCCGTGGTGGTGGTCCCACAGGGTGCGGCAGCGCACCGTCGTGCTCACGTGGTGCCCGACGGTGAACACGGCCTCCGCGCGGAGGTTGCCGTCGCGGCGCAGCCGGACCGCGAGGCCCGCGCGGCCGTCGCCGAGGCGGGCGACGGTGCCCGGGCGCAGGGCCCGCAGGTCGGCGGCGAACGCGGCCAGGTCCGTCCACCGTACGAACAGCGTGTCCGAGCAGGGGCGTTCCTGGCCGTCCAGCGCCGGCAGCAGCGTGTCGCGGGGCACGTCGAGGGTGCAGTGCGCGTACACCGGGTCGCCGCCGGGCAGGTCCTGCCAGCTGCGGCCGCTGCCGGCGGCGATGCGCAGCCCGATGCCGTGCACCGGGTCGAAGAACATGACGCGGGTGCTCACGCCGTCACCTCCGCTGCGCTCCGGCGCCGCCGTGAGCCAAGACTGCGCCTATGGTTCGCGGCTCCTCCGCTGCGCTGCGGCCCGCTCACGCCGTCACCTCCGCTGCGCTCCGGCGCCGTCGTGAGCCGAGACTGTGCCTATGGTTCGCGGCTCCTCCGCTGCGCTGCGGCCCGCTCACGCCGTCACCTCCGCTGCGCTCCGGCGCCGTCGTGAGCCAAGACTGTGCCTATGGTTCGCGGCTCCTCCGCTGCGCTGCGGACCGCTGATGGCTCACGGCAGGTGCTTGACGAACGTGAACGCGTCCAGGCCTGGGCCGTCGTAGTCGCGGTGCAGGGGCAGCCCGTCGACCTCGGTGTCGCCCGGCTGCAGGGTGAAGCCGAGGCCGGTGTGGAACGCCACCGACCGGCGGTTGGCGAGACCGGTGATCGCGTGGACCTCGCGGACGCCGCGGGCCGCCATGTCGGTGCAGAAGCGCTGGTACAGCGCGGCGCCGACCCCGGAGCGCCGCAGTTGCGGGGCCACCCCGACGACGTGGATGTAGCCGACGGCGGGGCGGGACTGCGACACGAACCCGACGAGGAACGCGCCGAGCGTGCCGCCGGGCAGGTCCAGCACGTAGCTGGTGTCGGTGAAGTGCTGAAAGAACAGCCGGGGCAGCAGCATCGACCGGTACTGTTCGCCGGCCTCGCCGCCCAGCCCGTCCCACCAGTCGACGAGCACCGCCGTGACCCGGGGATGGTCGTCCTCGACCGGATGCCGCACGTTCTCGATCATCGTCACATTGTTGTCCCACCCGCCAGAGGCTGACGCGGCGGCCCCGCGTCGGCTACGGTGCAGCCGCATGGGGGACCTGTTTCTGATGGCGCCGCGGCTGGCCTACTCCGTGCCGGGGGTCGTCACGCTCGTCGTCGGCGTGGTGCTGCTGTGCGTGCGCCGGCGGCAGCTCGCACCCCGTGCCTGGTCGCTGGGCGTGGCCGGCCTGGGGGTGCTGCTGGCCGGCGCGCTCGCCGACGTCGTCGGCCTGGTGCTGCTGGAGTGGCTCATCCACGGCGGCGGGCTCGAGCGCACCACGGTCGTGTTCGCGGGGGCGAGCCTGCTGTTCATGGTCCTGGACGTGCTGGGCACGGCGCTGCTCATCGCCGGGCTGCTCTCGACCGCCCGCCCGGCGGACCCGTGGGACCAGCCGCCTCCCGGCCCGCGCCCCGAGCTCGGCTGAGCGCCGTGGCGGTCGTGGCCGTCGACATCGGCGGGACGCACACCAGGGTCGACCTCGGCGACGGGACGGTCGTCCGCTTCCGCACCGACCCCGGCTACGACCGGCAGCTCGCCCTGCTCCGCGACGCCGTTCCCGGGACCCCGGCGGCCGTCGGGGTGTCGTTCGGCGGCCGGGTCACCGCGACCGGTGAGGTGCGGGTCGCGCTGCACCTGCGCGGGTACGAAGGCCGCCCGCTGGCCCACGACCTCGAGTCCACATTGGACGCTCCGGTGCGGGTGGCCCACGACGCGACCTGCGGCCTGCTCGGCGAGCACGCGCTGGGCAGCCTGCGCGGCACCGACCGGTGCGGCTACGTCACCCTGTCGACGGGTGTCGGCGCGGCGCTGCGGCTCGGCGCCGGCGGGCACTTCGTCGCGGTCACCACCGAGGCCGGCCACCAGCTCGTCGCCGGCAACGACCTGCGCTGCGACTGTGGGCAGACCGGCTGCCTGGAGACGCTGCTCGGCGGTGCGGCGCTGGGCCGGCGGCTCGGCCGGCCCCTCGATGACGTCGACGATCCGGGTTTCTGGCGGGAGTACGCCCGGCACCTCGCCGACGGCCTGGCCAACTTCGCGCTGGCCGCGGGGCTGGACGCGGTCGCCGTCGGCGGTGCCATCGCGTCGCGCCGGGCCGAGCTGTGGCCGCCGCTGCGCGCCGCCCTCGCAGAACGCCTGACGTACCAGGCGGTGCGGGTACACCCGGCGGCACTGCACGACGCGCCGCTGGCCGGTGCCCGGGTGCTCGTGGACAACCCGCCGGGCGGCGTCCTGCACTGAACTCCTCCCGCACGGGTCCGCTGCCGCCGGCTGGGGTCAGCCGGCCTCGATCTCGACCCAGTCGAGGTCGCCGGCGTAGTAGTCGCAGCCGACGGCGCGCTGGTCGCAGTCGGTCTTGCCACCGATGGACAGCGGCCAGCGGTTGGCGATCGGGCCGGTCCAGCCGCCGCGGCGGGCCACGGTGCGGCCGTCGACGGCGAGGCTCACCCCGGAGCCGGTCCGCTCGCAGCGCACGACGTGCCACCAGCCGTCGTTGATCCGCCGGGTGGCCTGCACGATGATGGTGCCGTTGGCGCCGCGGAACAGGCACTGCACGATCCCGTTGGGGATCTGGAGCTTGAAGTTGCCGCCCGAGGCGGCCGCCTGGCCCTTCTGGATGATGTTGCCGAAGTGGTACGTCGTGCGCAGCCTGATCGTGACGGCATAGTTCCGGCTGCCGGGGTCCAGCGCGGAGGTGTCCCCGACGGTCACCAGGTGCCGCGGGTGCGCCGGCGGCCGGTCGGGCTGCAGGCGGGTGAACCGGTAGCCGGTCGCGCCGTTGACGCCGACATCGGTGATGACCTCGTTGCCGATGGCGCCGTGCAGCCCGTTGCCGCTGCTGTCGATCATCGTGCGGGCGCCGGAGCTCTCGTTCATCGAATAGATCGCCACCGGGTGGTAGCCGTTGGCGGCGCTCGCGGCGGTCGCCGAGCCGCCCGCCAGGACGGCCGCCGCCACCGCCACCGTCAGGACCCGCCGACCAGGCGTCGAAGCGACCATGCATACCCCCGAATACGTCAAGATTCGCAATCCGGGAGCTGATCTCATACCGGACAAAACTGATGGTAAACCCCGAAACGGTCCGCATGGGCGAGATCGCCGCCGCCACGCGGGATGCCGCGGCGGCGGGTGTCCGGAAATCGTCCGGGGATCGACGGGCGTGGCTGCCTTCGCGGGTACCGCCGTGCGATCGTGGGCCGATGCTGCTGCGTGCACCGCTCTTCGTCCTGGTCTACGGCCTGTGGCTGGCCGCCGTGGCCGGGTGCGGGCTGCTCGACGTCACCGGCCACACCACGCTGGCGTACCTGCTGGCGGTCGCCGTGCTCGTGGTCGCCGGCCTCGCGGTCGCCGGCCGCCGGGTTACCGCCCCCGCGGTTGCCGGCCGCGGGGTTGCCGGCCGCGGGGACGCCGGTCCCGCCGCGGGCCGCGCCGGGGGGTTGGGGGCCGCGCCGCTGCCCGCGGCCCGCCGGGCACCGGTGCTCGTGGCCGTGCTGGGCGGGATCGCGTTCGGGGCGGCCGCCTGCACCGCCGAGGTCTACCTCGGCCTCGCCGGCCGCGACGCCGCCGGCGTGGTCGTGGCCACCGGCTGCGTCCAGGTCGCGGAGCACGGCGGCGGCTGCGGCCCCGTCTGCGAGGTCGCCCTGGCCCAGGACCGGCGGTCGCTGGGCTGGATGCCGTGCGACGACCGGGTGCGGGCCGGCGACCCGGCCGCGGTGCGCATCGACCCGGTGGGCTTCGCCGCCGCGATCCGCGCGCAGGACGCGTTCTCCCGGCCCGTCGCCCTGGCCGCCGGCTGGGCCGGCGCCGCCGGTGCCGGGCTCGCCGGTCTGCTGCTGTGCAACGCCGTCTGGCTCGGCCCCGCCCGCGACGCCCGCCGCTGACGCGGTCGGCTCAGGCCCCGTCCGGTGCAGGCCCTGTCCGGCTCAGACGCCGGTCGGTGCGCTCGGGTCCAGGGCGGCCTCCACGGCGGCGGCCTCCATGCCGCGCAGCAGGGCCTCGCCGTCGGCCGGTGACACCACGTGCGTGTCCATGAAGATGATCGCCTGCACCGCGTCCGGGACGTCGTCGATGTGCACGATCAGCGGCTCGAACGGCACGTCCTGCCGGGTCGTCCACCGGAACGTGCTGCGCGCCGCCGCGGCCCGCAGCTCCTGCGGCGACGGCGCCGGCTCGCCGGTCGCCTTGCCGGTGTCGGAGCGCCGGTCGTTGAAGTAGCAGGGCAGCTCCAGGTCCGCGCCGCGCTCCTGCACGATCCGGTCGACCAGGTCCTCCAGCTCCACGGGGTGGTAGTACGCGTGCTTGTACGTGGTCATCGCCCCGCGCCGGGCCCGGTCCAGCACCTCGGCGAACGAGGCGCCGGCGACGTCGAGCTGGCACAGGCCGTACTGGGCGAGCATGCACACGACGCGGTCCAGCCCGGGGCGGAACCGGTTGTTGACCATCGGCCGCAGCACCACGGGGTTGATCCTGGTGACCCGGGCCAGCGCCACGGCGAACACCGCCAGCAGCGCCGGCGCCGGCGGCACACCGGTCTGCTCGGTCACCGCCTGCAGGGCCGGGCCGAGCGCGAACGACTTGAACTCGCCCCGCCAGTGCCGCGGCTCGGGCTTGTCGACCGTGTCGGGGAAGCGCCGCGCCGGCATGCCGCGCAGGATCCCGTCCCAGTGCCGCAGTGCGAGCATGTTCTGCCGCTGCCCGGCCGGCGACGCCTGCCAGCGCGCCTGTTCGAGGGGTTGCAGCTCGGGGATCGGGGTGCTCACCCGGGTGTCGAGGTCCTCCAGGAGCACCTGGGTGCCGAGGCCGTCCGCGACGAGGTGGCACATGACGACGACCAGGTGGGTGAGCGCGCCGCCGGAGCGCACGGCGGCCATCCTGATCGGCCAGTCCTCGGTGAAGTCGTACGCGGTGTCCTGCAGCCGCAGCCGTACCGCCTCCGCCACGGCCGCCGGGTCTTCCTCGCCCGCGTCGACGATCTCCAGGGTGGTCTCCCCGGACGCCGCCACGACCTGGCTCGGGCGTCCGTCGGCGGCGAACCGCAGCCGGGTCCGGGTCGTCGGGTAGCGGCTCATCATGTACCGCAGCTGCTCCGCGACGTCCTCGACGGTCGTGCCCGGCGCGAGCGGCCCCCAGGCGCCGTTGGGCAGCCACGACTTCTGGCGCACCATGGCCTGCCAGATGTCCTGCTGCCCCCAAGACAGGTCACCTTCGCCGGCGCCCTCGCCGGCGAACCCGACCACAACCCGATCAGCCACTGCACCCTCCTCCAGCGGCGCTGATCGTAGCCGATGATGTTGATGGATCTGTTACGGCCGCGCAGCCTCCGGGAGGTCACAGTGGAGTTCCGGCTCAACGGGATCGGGCGGAACGCGGCACCCGGCTGTTCCTGAGCCGTTGCGGACAGGTCCGCGCCCGGTGAGCAGTCGATCATCTACTTCCGGCCTGCTCGCCATCATGGCGCAGACTCCAGCGGGCTGAGCCTTCCTTCCCGGGGCCCGGCGCTCAGGTCGCGTGGCGGTCGTGTGGGACGGCGGACGCTCGGGCCGGGCCGCCGGTGCCGGTGGTGTCGCGGGCCGGGCCGCCGGCGGTTCCTTTGCGGGAGCGGTTCGCGACCGCCCGGCGCATCAGGCGGACCCACCATGACCACCGGGCCGGGCGGCGCACGGTGCCGGTCGCGGCCCGCTCGGCGTTGTCCAGGAGGTCCTGCAGGAGGGCCTCGTGCAGCCACCGTACCGCCAGTGGCCACCACAACCGCATCCCGCCGGTGAGCCGGCCGTCGATGACGTGCACGAGCGCGGTGCCCCGGCCGGCCGGCTCCAGCCGCAGCTCGTGCTCGCCGACCACGCCGATCGCGGGGTCGAACCGGCAGCGCAGCAGGCGGCCCGGCACGTGCTCGACGACGGTGTACCGGATCATGCCGTGGCCGCCGGTGGCGCCGGGGCCGAGCGGGCGGTCGAACCGCATCGGCGGCCACGCCGGCGCGGGCCACAGCGGGCCGTCGGGGGCGGCGACCCGGTCCAGCAGGGCGCCCAGCCGGTCCATGGGCGCGTCGATCGTGCGGCGTTGGACGTTGCGCATGACCACCTCCGTACGGTGCCGTATGGCGCCACCGTACGCTACCGTATGGAAATGGCACAACGGCGGCTCAGCGCGGAGGACTGGACGGCGGCGGCGCTCGCCGCGATCGCCGACGGCGGGCTCGCCGCGGTCGCGGTCGAACCCCTCGCGGCCCGGCTCGGCGCCACCAAGGGCAGCTTCTACTGGCACTTCACCAACCGTGACGCGCTCGTCGAGGCGACCATGCAGCTGTGGGAGCGGGCCTGCACCGACGCGATCATCGACCTGGTCGAGGCGGCCGGCGACCCACCGGAGAAACTGTCGCTGCTGTTCACCACGGTGCTCGGGCACGCGCGCTCCGGCCGCCTGGAGATGAACGTCCTGGCCGTGGCCGAGCACCCGCTCGTCGCGCCGGTCGTGCACCGGGTCACCCGCCGCCGCCTCGACTACGTCGAGCAGCTGTTCACCGAGGCCGGGTTCGCGCCGGGGGAGGCCGGACGGCGGGCGCTGCTGGCGTACACCGCCTATGTCGGGCAGACACAGCTCGCCGCGCGGCTGCCGGGGCTGCTGCCCGCCGGCGCCGGCGGCCGGGGTGCCTACCTGGACAGCGTGCTGTCGGTGCTGCTGTCCCCCGCCGCCCGGTGACTGAGCGCTTCTGGATGCACCGCCCCGAATACATGCGGGGGACACGCGGGTCCCCGTCGGCGCCGTGCGCACGTGCCGACGGCTGCCGGGCCGACTCGTGGCTGGTGCGCTCCCGGATGCGGGCGGTGTCGCGCGCCCGCGACACCGCCCGCAAGCACGTCACCTGACCTCAGCGGTCGCCGGTGACGTCGTAGGACAGCATGACCACGCCGGTGCTCGTCGGGGTGCAGTCGACCAGCCGCAGTCGCTGCGGCGCCGGAGCGCCGCGGAACAGCCGCTTGCCGGTGCCGAGCAGCAGCGGGTGCAGGAACAGCCGGTAGCCGTCGACCAGGTCCTCGGCGATGAGGTCCTGCACGAGGACCCCGCTGCCGAGCACCGCGATCGTGCCGTCGCCGTCGCTCTTGAGTTTTCGCACCGCCGCCCCGAGCGGGGCGTCCAGGACCCGCGCGTTGTTCCAGGTCAGCTCGGTGAGCGTGCCGGTCGCCACGTACTTCACGGTCGCGTTCAGGTGCGCGGCCATCGGGTTCGTGTCCGGCTGCGCGGGCCAGAAGCCGAGCATCTTCTCGTACGTGCGCCGGCCGAACAGGTACGCCGTCGTCGAGGCGAGCCCTTCCGCCGCGGCGGCCGCCTGGCGCTCGTCGAAGTACGGCGCGCTCCATCCGCCGTGCTCGAACCCGCCGTCGCGGTCCTCGTCCGGCGACCCCAACCCCTGCATGACCCCGTCGAGGGTCAGGAACTCGATGACGGTCAGCTTGCGCATCCTCGTCCACCTTCCGTTGCCCGGGGCCGGCACCGCGCCGGCCCTCCACCGGCTACACGAAGTGCGGGCCGCCGGATCGACATCCGGCCGTCACGAGTTTCTTTGCCAGCTGCCGTCACGAGTTTCGCCGCCAGCCGAGCGCCGGGCCGAGCACGGTGGCGATGTCGGTGAGGATCTGCACGTAGTCGTCGTGCTCGAAGCTGAACGGCAGCGCGAACGCGACCTCCCGCACCTCCTGGTGCCCGGCGTGTGCCTGCAGCTGCTCCGCGATCCGCTCCGACGGCCCGACCAGATCCGGGGCGAACATCATGCGGGCCGGGCCCTGCGGGCTCGCCGTGCGCGGGGTGCGCCGCCGCGCGTACTCCTCGTACTTGCGGCGCTGCTCCGGCGACGCGGAGTCCGTCGGGATGACCACGAGCCCCTGCGACACCCTGGCCCGCTCGCCGTCGGGGTGGTGGGCGCGGAACGTGCGGATGTGCGAACGCTGGATCTCGGCGAAGTCCTCCGACTCCTCGGCCTTGACGACACTGCTGGTCAGGAAGTTCATCCCGTGCTCGCCGGACCAGCGGGCCGAGGAGAGGCTGCCCCCGCCGTACCACATCCGGCTGCCGAGACCGGGGGAGTGCGGCTGCACCCGGTCGGAGAACACCTCGAACCCCTCGACCCCGGCATCGGCGACCGGCACGCCCCGCACCAGATCGAGCAGCCGCCGGACCCGCTCGTAGCTGAAGTCCTCGGCGTCGGCGGTGTCCGGGTACAGCGCCTGCCTGACCCGGTCGAAGTGCATCGGCGGCCCGACGCTGACCCCGGGGTTGAGCCGGCCGCCGGACAGCACGTCGACGGTGGCGAGGTCCTCGGCGAGGCGC
Source organism: Dactylosporangium sp. NPDC050688 (assembly GCF_040654515.1). Classification (NCBI taxonomy): domain Bacteria; kingdom Bacillati; phylum Actinomycetota; class Actinomycetes; order Micromonosporales; family Micromonosporaceae; genus Dactylosporangium; species Dactylosporangium sp. NPDC050688. Next base: position 109,936 of record NZ_JBFAIC010000013.1, on the reverse strand, counting down.
AGCGGATTCTCCCAGCCGAGCGGGATGACGGCGGTGCCGAGCTCGATCCGGCTGGTCCGCTGGCTCGCCGCCGCCAGCACGGCCACCGGCGAGGAGATGCCGAACTGCAGGTGCCGGTGCCGCACCCAGGCGCTGTCGAACCCGAGGCGCTCACCGAGCTGGATCACCTCCAGCGTCGACTCGTGACCGCGGCGGGGATCAGCCTCGTCGAACAGCCCGATGGTCAGGAAACCCAGCTTCTGCAACGCCACGCGATCCATTATCCAGCAGTTCCCGGTCCGCCCGGCGGGATCGGCGGTCGATGCTGGCGAACGCGACCCTCGTTACCAGCACCGCCGAGCCCTTGACGGTGAACTGCCAGCCGGACGGCTTGGCGGGGACTGCTGGCTGGCTTGGCGGGGAACTGTCGGCCGGCCGGCTTGTCAGGGGACGGCGACGGTGACGGCGGACCGGACGGCCTTGGCCTTGAGCTTGCGGACTGGTTTGCGGGCGCCGCCGTCCAGCTCGAGCAGGACCGGCTCGGCGAAGCGGACCTTGATCTTCCGGCCGCTGGTCACCTCGACGAACGGGGACGTGTCGGTGCGGCCGAACGCCATCCGCCCAAGCGTGCGGGCCCACTGCAGCGCGCCCCGGGCGGTCGACACGCCGACCTCGAGCCGCCCGTCGAACGGACTGGCATCGTCGAAGGCCTCGATCCCCCCGGAGATCGTGCCGATGTTGCCCAGCAGGACGCACGTCGCCGGCCCCGAGAACCACTCTTGCCCGTCGACGCGGACCGTGGCCTTGACCGGGTCGTCGCCGACGTGCCGGACCGCGGTCCCGAAGTACGCGAGCTTCCCGGCCCGGCGCTTCATCCCCTTGTCCGCATCATCGATCATCGCGGCGTCGAACCCGACGCCCGCCATGACGGCGAAGTGCTCACCGTCCACCTTGCCCAGGTCGAACCGGCGCCGCGTCCCCTCCAGCCCGATACACACGGCCTCGCCGATGTCCTGCGGAATGCCGAGCGACGAGGCGAACAGGTTCGCGGTGCCCGCCGGGATGATCGCGAGGGCGACGTCCGACCCGGCGACGGTGTCGACACACCGCTGCACCATGCCGTCGCCACCCCAGACGAAGACGAGCTCAGCGCCCGCCTCGACGGCCTTGCGCAGCTGCTTGGGCGCCTTGCGGCTCTTCGGCACCTCACGCCAGTCGGGGTCCTCGACACCCGCGCGGGCCAGGACCCGTCGCAGCTCGTCGAGCCCCCCACCGATCGTCTTCCCAGCGTGGGCGATCACAGCGACATGCACCTCGCCCGGGTACCCATCAGCGTCGACCGCTAAGCGTCGACCGCGTGCGACGCTCGGCACCTGCGCCTTCACCCGCGCACCCGCCGCCAGCGCACCCGCGGCGCACCTCCCGCCGGCGCACCCGCGCGCCAACGGCGCGCCCGCCGCCGGCGCACCCGCGCGCCAACGGCGCGCCCGCCGCTGGCGCACCGCACCTACCCCGCGACAGCACCCCTCGACAGGGCACCCCCGACAGCGCAGTCGCGCACCCGCCCGCAGGCGCACCCGCCCGCCGGCCCGACTCTTGCACGCCGTGCAAGCCGCCCGCCGACCGGTTGTCAGGCGTCCCTGGCGGCCAGTGCGGCGGTGCCGACGAGTAACGCGCCGAGCGCCCAGGCGGCGGTCACGCCCAGTCCCGCCCATGGGCCGATGGGTAACCGGTCCAGGCCGGTGGTGGCCTGGACGGCGAGCCCTGCCGTCATCGGGCCCGCCTGCAGCAGGTGCCGCTCCCAGTCGGGGTCGGGGGCCGCGGCGGCGAGGATCGGGAACAGGTACAGCAGCGCGAGCACCACCCCGATCGCGGCGGCCGCGTTGCGTACCAGCGTGGCGACGCCGAGCGCGAGCAGGCCGATCAACATCAGGTAGAGCACCGACCCGCCGGTCGCCCGCAGCACCGTGCGCAGCGCCGCCTCGGCCGGCAGGATCCGCCGGCCCGCGAGGGCCGACACCGCCACCGCCACAGTCGCGGCGGGGGTGACCACGGCGGTGACGACGGCCGCCTTCGCCGCCAGGACGCCCCAGCGACGCGGCATCGCGGCCAGGGTGCCGTGGATCATGCCGGTGCCGTACTCCCCGCCGACGGCGAGAACGGCGAGGATCGCCACGACCGCCTGGCCGAGCTGGACGCCGGTGAGGCCGGCCTTGGTCGGGTCGCCGCCGCAATGCGCCCCGGGGCACGGGATGTTGACGGCGACGACCAGGCCGACCGCCACCGTGGCCAGCACGATGCCGAGCGGCAGCCACAGCGTCTCGGGCGCGGTGCGCAGCTTCGTCCATTCGGCGCGCAGGTATCGGCTCACGTCACACGTCCTTGCGGTGGAAGCGGTACCCAGCGAACGCCAGCCCGGCGGCGGCCCAGGCGAGCAGGACCGCGAACCCGGCCCACGGCTCGAGTGGGAAGAACCCGTTGGCGGGCGTGTACACGCCGTCGACCTGCGGATATCGCAGGGTGCTCTGCTGCACGGCGAACGCGGCCGCCGGCGTGACCCGCAGCAGCCACGCCCCGGCGGCGACGGGCAGGACGGTCATCGACAGCAGGTACGGCAGGACCGTCGCGACGATCGCGAGCGTCACCGCCACCGTGCCGCGCCGCAGCAGGACCCCGAACGCGAGGGCGAGGACGGCGGCCACGGCCAGCAGCGCGCCGGTCCCCACGATGACCCGCAGCTGCGTCGCGGCGGAGGCGGGGTGCACGTAGATGCCGTTGCCGCGCAGGATGTCCGGCCCGAACGTCACCACCACCGCGGCCGCGGCCAGGCCGGTGACGAATGTGACCGCCCCGAGCACCGACGCCTTCGCGGCCAGTGCGGTCAGCCGGCGCGGTGCGGCGGCGAGCGACGTGCGGATCAGGCCGCGCCGGTATTCACCGGTCATGACCATCGCGCCGATCACGACCACGAGGACGAGCCCGGCGAACGTGCCGATGAGCGTCTGGCTGATCGTCGTGCCGAGCCCGGCCGCCCCCGCCACCGCCGGGGCGATGTCGCCCGAGCCGGTGACGGTGAACCCGCTCTCGGTCTGCTCGGCGCCGTTCGGCCGGCCGTCGGCCGGTCCCCGCTCGCCGCCCCCGCCGCTCTGCCCACCGGGGTCAGGGCCACCGGGGCCGCCCGGCCCGCCCGGGCCACCAGTACCGCCGGGGTCGCCGATCGTGTCGACGGTCCAGCCGCCCGGCTGCCAGGCGCCGCCCGTGGTGAGCTGGTCGAACTCGGCGGTGGCGCGCGACGGGCCGCCGGACGCGGAGGCGGCGCCGGTCGCCTCGCTGAACTGCGGCGACGTGACGAACAGGCCGACCTCCGCGGTCGCCGGCAGGCCGGTGAGCCGGACCGTGCCGATCCCCGTCCAGCTGGTGCCGTCGGCGGACTCCAGGGCGGTGACGCGGTCCCCGGCCCTGGTCAGCCGCAGCCACCGTGGGACCCCGGCGGTGGCGGCGCTGCCGGCGCGGTCGTGCACGTAGTCGTGCTGCAGGCGCACGCCGTGCCCGCCGGTGAGCATGACCGCCGCATACGTGGAGCCGCGCCGGGTGCCGTCCTTGACGATCAGGCCGGCCTTCGCCCACGGCACCACCCCCTCACGCTCCCCGCCCGTGCCGGAGAAGTCGGGCCGGGCGCCGGTCATCGCCGCGACCCGCACCGTGATCGTGCCGTCGCCGGTCAGTGGCCGGTGCACGAACGTGAACGTGTCGCTGACCTCCTGCCCCTCGGGGCCGACCGGCAACACGCACTCGGAGCCCGTGCCGCGCGTGCCGCAGGTGCCCTCCATGCCTGGGAACAGCCCGAGCGCGACGATGACGGCAGCGGCCGCGACCAGGCCGACCGTCCACCCGCGGACAGTCCGGAATTTCGTCCATTCCGCGTGTACGAGCCGCGCAAAGCCCCTCATCGCGTCACCTGCGGGCCCGCCGTGGCGCGGAACTCGACGGCGTCGCGGGTCAGCTCCAGATACGCCTCCTCCAGGGTGGCGCGGTGGGTCGAGATCTCGGCGAACGGCACCCCGCCGCCGGTCAGCGCCGACACGACCGCCTCGGCCGGCAGGCCGGTGACGGTGAGCGTCCCCTCGTCAGTGCGGACGGCGGTGGCGCCGGCGGTGGCCAGTACACCTGCCGCGACGTCAACGAAGGGAGCGCCGAGGCGCACGGTGACCCGGCCCGCGGCGGCCGCCTGCAGCAGCGCGGCGATGCTGGTGTCGGCGATGACCCGGCCGCGGCCCGCGACCACGACGTGGTCGGCGGTGTCCTGCAGCTCGCTCATGAGGTGGCTGGACACGAGCACCGCCCGGCCCTCGGCGGCGAGCCCGCGCAGGTGCTGGCGCATCCACACGATGCCTTCGGGGTCCATGCCGTTGAACGGCTCGTCGAGCATGAGCGCCGGCGGGTCGCCGAGCAGCGCGGCGGCGATGCCGAGCCGCTGGCGCATGCCGAGGGAGAAGCCGCCGGCGGCGCGGCGGGCCACGGCCTGCAGGCCGGCCCGCTCCAGCACCTCGTCGACGCGGCGGGCGGGCAGCCCCTGGGAGTGCGCGATCCACAGCAGGTGGTTGCGGGCGGTGCGCCCCGGCTGCAGCGCGCCCGCGTCCAGCAGCGAACCCAGGTGGCACAGCGGGCGGCTCAGGCTGCGGTAGGGCCGGCCGCCGACGAGGGCGGTGCCGGCGTCGGGCGCGTCGAGGCCCAGGATCACGCGCATCGTGGTGGACTTGCCGGCGCCGTTGGGGCCGACGAAGCCGGTGACCTGGCCGGGCTCGACGTTGAACGTCATCCCGTCGAGGGCGGTGTGCGACCCGAATCGTTTGCGGAGCCCGTTGACGACAATCATGCGTCCCGTTGTACTGGCGGAGCGGTGACAGCACGGTGACAGCCGCTGACACCTCGTTGACACCTGAGACCTGGCATGGTGGTGGCATGCGGGTGCTGGTGATCGAAGACTTCGAGGTCCTGGCCAGGACGGTCGGCACGGGGCTGCGCCGGGAGGGCATGGCGGTCGACGTCGTCCTCGACGGCGTGGAGGCCCTCGACCGGCTCGCCGTGAACCGGTATGACGTAGTCATCCTGGACCGCGACCTGCCCGGCGTGCACGGCGACGAGGTGTGCCGGCGGATCGTCGCGGCGCGCTCCAGCAGCAGGGTGCTGATGCTGACCGCGGCGAGCACCGTCAAGCAGCGCGTCGACGGTCTCGGCCTCGGCGCTGACGACTATCTGCCGAAGCCGTTCGACTTCGAGGAGCTGGTTGCCCGGGTGCGGGCCCTGGCGCGGCGCCCTGCGTTGTGCCTGCCCACGGTGTACGAGCTGGGCGACCTCACCCTCGACCCGGCACGCCGGGTCGCGACCAGGGCGGGGCGCCGCCTGGAGCTCAGCCCGAAGGAGTTCGGCGTCCTGGAGTGCCTGCTCGCCGCCGACGGCCGCCCGGTCTCCGCGGAGGACCTGCTGGAGCGGGTGTGGGACGAGGCCGCCGACCCGTTCACGACCGTGGTGAAGACGACGATCCGGCGGCTGCGCGGCAAGCTCGGCGCGCCCGAGCTCATCCACACGGTCCGTGAGGCCGGCTACCGCATCGGCCAGCCGTGAGCACCGCTCCCCGCCGGCGCGGCCTGCAGGTGCGGCTCACGGTGCTGTACGCCGTGCCGTTCATTCTCGCCGTGGTCTCCGGTATCGCCCTGTTCTCCTACGGCTCGGCCGCCACCGCCCCGGCCCAGGAGCCCTTCGACGCGCCCTCGATGCCGGGCCCGACGCTCGCCGACGACCGGATGACGCGCATCACCGTGGTGACGATCATGCTGTCCAGCTGCATCGCTGTCGTCGGCGGCTGGATCACCGCCGGGCGGGTGCTGCGCCCTCTGCGGGCCATCATCGCCACCGCCCAGGACATCTCGGCGAACAGCCTGGACCGGCGGCTCGGGCGGCTCGGGCGGACCGGGGAGGACGACGAGTTCACCGACCTCGCCGAGACCCTCGACAGTGTCTTCGAGCGGCTCGAGGCCGCGTTCGCCTCGCAGCGGCGGTTCGTGGCCAACGCCTCCCATGAGCTGCGCACGCCGCTGGCGGCGGAGCGGGCGCTGCTGCAGGTCGCCCTCGCCGACCCCGACGCCACCGTCGACACGTTACGCGAGGCGTGCCAGGAGGTCCTCGCCCTCGGCGCCGCCCAGGAGCGCCTCGTCGACGCGTTACTCACCCTCGCCAGCGGCGAGCAGGGCGTCGAGCGGGACGAGCCGGTCGACCTGCCCGCGATCGCCACCGCCGCGCTGCGCCGCCGCTCGGCCGAGGCGGCGGTCCGCGGGGTCAGCGTCGGCACCACCCTCGGACCGGCGATCGCCGCCGGTGACCCGCGGCTGGCCGAGAGCCTGGTGACCAACCTGGTCGACAACGCCGTGCGGCACAACGTCGACGGCGGCTGGGTCGAGGTGTCGACCGCGACGGTGCCGGGCGCGGTCCGGCTCATCGTGCGCAACGCAGGCCCGGTCGTCCCGGATGACGAGGTGGGGCGGTTGCTGCAGCCGTTCCAGCGACTGGAGGGGCAACGCGTCGGCCGTCGCACCGATGGCCACGGCCTCGGTCTGGCGATCGTGCAGGCGATCGCCACCGCCCACGGCGCCGCACTGCGCGTCCTGCCCCGCCCCGGTGGCGGTCTCGACATCACCGTCGACTTCCGGCGCCTCAAATGAGGACGCTTTCCCCAGCGCGGCCACTCGCGGCGCGTCGTTTCTGCGGCGCGGCTGGCTGCGAGGCGGTCGATCGCTGGTTCGTTGACGGTTGTTCCGCTGACGGTTGGTTCGTTGATGGCAGTGCGGAGCAAGCGGGTGGACGGAGGTGCGGTTGACGGCCTTTCGCTGACGAGGCTGTGGTGGAGGTTGGACCGGGCGGCGGGATGGATCGTCGGTGCCTTGGTCGTCGGCGCGGCGGTCGCCGATTTCGCGGTCGCCGGTGTCGTGGTGGTGCGGCACCGCGCCGCCTGGTTCCCGGGGAGCCCGCCGGAGGTCCGGGCGGGTCGCTCGCGGCTGGGGCGCGGCGCCGCCCCGACGGTACACTGTGGATGGTCGGCACGCGGCGTTCAGCTTCGCCGCCGCGCCTCGCGGCCGCGGCGGCGTCGGGAAGCTCAGGCCGGGAGGGACGGTCAGCAGGCGGCGCGGAAGGCGTCCAGGCGCAGGTTCTTGCGGATCGAGCTGAAGCGCAGGCTCGCCGCCGTCGGGCACAGGGACGCCTTGTACTCGACGTGGAACACCGGCTTGCCGGCCGCGACGAACGGGCTGAGCAGCGTGCACTCCTTCCATTGCACGCACGACTCGTTGACGGCGAAGTCAAAGGACGGTTGCAGCTTGGTGATCTGTTCCAGGTCGTTCTTCAGCCCGACGGTCAGGCCGAGGGAGTGGGCCAGGTCCGCGACCCGGCGGTTGAACAGCAGCTGGTCCGCGGCGGTCAGCGGGAAGCCCGACGGGTTGGCGTAGCCGTCCATGTTGTCCGGGTCGACGGCGTCGAAGCCCTTGGCCTTGCAGACCGCGAAGCGGGCGGCGAGGATCGGCTGCAGCGTGTCCCACTGTCGCACGTCCAGCCATCGTTCGCCCGGCCAGCCGTCGAGCGCCTTGCCGAGCACCGCGGCCGGGAAGCGGGCGGCGTCGGTGCGCCAGTTCTCCCACGAGCCGGCGTCCACGTAGCACAGCACCTTGCGGCCGGCTGCGTGCAGCTTCGTCACCTGGGCCTTCGTCGCGTCGGCGCCGTCGATGTCGTACACGTCGGCGGGCACGGACAGGTCCAGTGCGCCGGTGAACTGCATCTGCCACGTCGCGCCCACGGCCGGCTTCCACCAGGTGGCCGGGGCGGTGGCGGCGGCCGCCGGTACCGTGGACACCGCGACGGCAAACAGGGCCGCCAGGGCCACGAACAGCGTGCGGGGGGTGTGTCGCATGCCTCGCCATCGGCCGGTCGTGCACTGGCCTGATCTGACGGTCCGGCGGAATGCGCCGCCCGGCCGGGGGACAGACACGGCCGTCACCTGGTCCGTCTGCGTCCGCGACGCGGGCGGCGGGATGCTGCACGCGCACCAGCCTGACTTGGTGCTGTCCACGGCGAGCGTCGGCAAGCTGCTGTTGCTGCTCGAGGTCGCCCGCAGCGTGCCGCCGGACCTGCCGTGTGACCGGCGCGACGTCGATCCGGTCGCCGACTCGGGGTTGTGGCAGCACCTGTGCACCGACGTGCTTCCCGCCCGTGACCTCGCCGTCCTGGTCGCCTCGGTGAGCGACAACCTGGCCACCAACGTGCTGCTGCGCCACGCCGGGCTCGACCGGGTCGCGGCGCTCGCCGGGTCGCTGGGCCTGACCGCGACGGCGCTGCACGACGTGGTCCGCGACGTGCGCACCGCCGCGCACCCGCCGCGGCTGTCGTCCGGCAGCGCCGCCGAGCTGTCGCTGCTGCTGCACCGGCTGCCCGACCTCGACGGCGGGCCGCAGGTGCTGCAGTGGTTGGGCACGTCGACGGACCTGTCGATGGTGGCGTCGGCGTTCGGCCTCGACCCGTTGTCGCACGCCGGGCTCACGGTGCGCAACAAGACCGGCACCGACGAGGGGGTTCGCGCGGACGTCGGCGTGGTCACCGGCCCGGCCGGGTCGGTTAGTTACGCCGTCCTTGCCAACTGGTCGCCGGTTGCTGCCACGGTCGGTGAGGTGCTGGCGACCATGCGTACGGTGGGCGATGCGATCCGCGGGATCGTGGGAAACTGAAGCATGCCGTACTCGCCGCGGGAGACCGTCCAGAAGACCGGGTTCAGCCTCGACACGCTGCGCTACTACGAGCGCATCGGCCTGCTCGACGGCATCGACCGCACCGCCGGCGGGCAGCGGCTGTTCACCGACGAGGACCTCGCGTGGCTGGATGTGCTGCGCTGCCTGCGCGACACCGGCATGCCGATCGCCAGGATGCGCCGGTATGCCGAGCTTGCCCGCGACGGCGACGGCACCTTCGCCGAGCGCGCCGAGCTGCTCGAGGAGCACGACCGCGACATCGAACGCAAGATCGCCGAACTGCGGGAGGAGCAGGCGAAAATCAAGGAGAAGATCGGCTGGTACCGGGGGGAGCTGGCCCGCATGCAGCAGACCTCTTCGGCGTGAGGGTCAAGGGTTGACCTGGTGCGCGCTCCAGGTCCTAGCGTCGCCCGTATGAGAACAGTTCCACTCGGCCGCACCGGCGAGCAGGTCAGCGCGCTCGCCCTCGGCTGCATGTTGATGGGCACCAGCACCGACGAGGACACCTCGACGCTGATTCTGGAGCGGTACCTCGACGCCGGCGGCACGTTCCTCGACACCGCCGACTGTTACGCCTGGTGGCCCGACCCGCCGGCGGGGGTGCCGCCGTTCACCGGTGGGGAGAGCGAGTCGCTGCTCGGGCGGTGGTTCGCCAAGAGCGGCCGGCGCGACGAGGTGTTCCTCGCGACCAAGGGCAGCGCCTGGATCGCCGACCCCGCCGCGGTGCGCGACGGCCGGCGCAGCGCCGCGTCGCAGTACGCGGGAGCCGGCGCCGGCACGCTCCGCCACGCCCTCGACGCGAGCCTGCGCAGGCTCGGCGTGGAACACGTCGACCTGTACTACGTCCACGTCGACGACCTCGCGACCCCGCTGGAGGAGACCCTCGAGGCCCTCGCCGGGCTGGTCGCCGCCGGCAAGACGCGGCACCTCGGGTGGTCCAACGTGTCGACGGCCCGCCTGGAGCGCATCGCCGCGCTGTGCGCGCAGCACGGCTGGCCCGCGCCTGTCGCCGTGCAGCAGGAGCATTCGTACCTGCGGCCGGCGGCCCCCAAGGTGTCCATTGTGGACGACGAGCAGCTGGCGTACGTGCGGGCGCATCCTGAGCTGACGCTCGTGGCGTACTCGCCGATCCTCAAGGGGATCTACGACGACCCGGCGAAGCGCGGGACGCATCACGTGATGGAGGCGTACCGGGGCGGCGGCACCGACGCCCGCCTCGCGACCGTGACCCGGGTCGCGGCCGAGCTCGGTGTGACCGGCAACCAGCTGGTCCTCGCCTGGCTGCTGCACCAGCGGGACCCGGCGCGGGTCACGCTCATCGGTCCGCGGACCGCGGCGCACTACGACGCCGCGGTCGCCGCGCTCGGCATCAGCCTGGACGCCGCGATCCTCGACGCGCTCGCGGCCGCCTGAGGGTCCCGTGTCAGAGGGCGATCGGCCGGTACGCGAGCGCCGCCTCCACGATCTGCTCGGCGTCGGCGTCGGCGTCGGCATTGGCAACGGAGTCGGCGAGGTAGGGCGGCGGGTAGAAGATGAGCTCGGCGGCGCCGGGCATGACGACGTTCGCCTCGAACAGGGAGACGTAGAAGCCGGCGTGCCGGTCGGCGGCGAGGATGCGCCGCACGATCTCGACGAGTTCGTCGCGGGTGACGCTGCTCGCCTCCGGGGCCCGCCGGATCGGTGGTGCCGCGGCCGCGGCGGCGAGCTCGTCGAGCTCGGGGCCGCCGCAGTGGTCCCGCAGGTCGCCGGCGGTGTACTCGTGCCCGGTGTCGTCGTTGAGCGCGGCGATCTCCGCGGCGGCCCGCGGGTCGCCCCGGTCGAGGAGGTCCCGGATCGCGGCGATGCGCGCCTGCACCGCCGCCAGCCGCTCCGCCGCGACGGCGGGCGGCAGCAGTTCGGCCCTCAGCTCCACGAGCCGATCCTGCCACGCTGCCGCCGCCCGCGTCCGCCTCGGCAGCGTCCGCCTCGGCAGCGTCCGCCTCGGCAGCGTCCGCCTCGGCAGCGTCCGCCTCGGCAGCGTCCGCCTCGGCAGCGTCCGCCTCGGCAGCGTCGGCATCACCAGGCGGGGGCTGGTGATGGGCGCTCCCGGTCGTGCGGGAAGTGCCGGCCGGCGCTCGGCACGGCGTCTCCTGGACCGGGATCACCAGTGGATGGTGCCGGTGGCCGACGCGGCCGTTCCCCAGGAGGCGCCGGCCGCCGGACGTGGACGGTCGGGATCGAAGGACCGGCCGCCGCAGTCGGGCCGCGAGCGTCGTGAGCGTCGTGGGCCCCCGTCGGCCGCCGCCCCCGTCGGCCGCCGCCCCCGTCGGCCGCCGCAGGCGGGCCGTGAGCGCAGTGAACCGCCCCAGTCGGCCACCGGCCCAGCCGCCACCGGCCGCCGTCCCGGCCGGCCGCCGCAGTCGGGCCGTCAGCCCAGCGAACCGCCCCCGCGAGCCTGCCCGCCCGTCAGCCCACGATCGCCTGGTTGGTGGAGAACACGTTCGTCGGGTCGTACGAGCGCTTGATCCGCAGCAGCCGGTCGCGGTCCGCCGGGTTCCAGTTGGCCTGCAAGGCCTCGGGGCCGGCGCCGCCGGAGAAGTTCAGCAGGCCGCCCGGGACCGTCGCGTCGGCGGAGGCGAGCACCGCGTCCGTGACCGCGTCGACCACCGGCGCCAGGCCGGGCAGGTCGAGGCCGATGACGAACAGCGAGTACGCGGCGTTGCGGCCGGGGACCGCGTTCGGCACCACCGGGGGACGGCAGAGAGCGCCGCCCATGTGGCGCAGCTCGACCATGACGAGCGGCACGTCGACCTGCGGGCCGGCGGCGGCGAGCAGGCCGTCGACGGTGGCGGCGGTCAGGTCGCCGAGCAGGATGCCGCGCTCGCGGGTGGGGGTGGGGTCGACCGGGTCCTGGTGGATGGCGTCGACGGCCTGGTAGGGCATCTCGCCGACACCGCCGAGGAGGGTGGGGGCGGCGGTGAGCATGGGCTCCAGGAGGCGCTGGGCGTCGGTGGCGTCGCCGAGGTACGCGACCCGCAGGTGCACCACGAACGCACCGCGCAGCGGCTCGGGCAGCTGCGGCAGCGGGGGCAGGCGCAGCAGGGCGAGGGACGTGTTCATCCGCTCCGGCAGGGTCGGGGCCCAGGTGCGGTACGCGTGCAGGACCTCGGCGGCGTGGGTGGCGGGGAAGTAGATGCCGCCGCCGGTGAGGGCCGGCACGTCGAAGAGGTCGAACTCGATCGCGGTGACCACGCCGAAGTTGCCCTTGCCGCCGCGGACCGCCCAGAACAGGTCGCTCTCGTGGCCGGCGTCGATGGTGCGGGCCACGCCGTCGGCGGTGACGATCTCGATCGAGCGGACGTGGTCGGCGGCGAAGCCGAAGGTGCGCCCGAGCGGGCTGAGGCCGCCGCCGAGGGTGTACCCGACGACGCCGACCTGCGAGGAGGAGCCGTTGAGCGGGGCGAGGCCGTGCGGCGCGGTCGCCTCGATGACCTGCGACCAGCGGACCCCGGCGGCGGCGCGGGCGGTCCGGGCGGCCGGGTCGACGGTGAGGTCCTGCATGCGGCGGGTGGTGATGAGCACGCAGTCGACGGCGGAGCGGACCGCGCCGTGGCCGGTGGCCTGGACGGCGACCGGGAGCCCGTGCCGGCCGGCCCAGGCGATCGCGGCGGCGACGTCGGCGGTGCTGGTCGCGCCGACGGCGACCAGGGGTCTGTGCGGGTTCGCCACGTTCCAGACGGCGATTTCCTCGGCGAAGCCCTCGTCGGCGGGCAGCAGCACCGGGCCCTGGACGGCGGCGGCGAGGTCGGCGACGCCGGCCGCGTCCAGCGCCGGGGTGGTGGACAACGTCATGGTGGTCCCTTCGGGTGGGGGCGCCCACCGGGTCGGGGCGCCGTCGGGACCTACGGTGTCCGGTGCCGCTTGGTGACCGGTTAAGGACCGCTTGGCTGCGACTTGAGTGCTGCCAGTGCCGTGACCTGCGCCACGCTGGCGGCCTCGAGGTGGGCCGCGCCGGCGCTCCGGTTGAGTGCTGCCAGTGCCGTGACCTGGGCCACGCTGGCGGCCTCGAGGTGCGCCGCGCCGGCGCTCCGGTGGGCGCGCAGGGCCAGCTCCGCGTGCGCGGCGGCGTCCTCGACGCGGCCCAGGCGTCCGGCGAGCGCGGCGAGGGCGTAGCGCATCGAGCCCCAGGAGGCGCAGCCGGTACCGACGGTGGACCACTGGTCGGCGAAGGGCAGGATCTCCTCGTAGAGCTCAGCGGGGTCCGGCGTGCCGAGGCGCGCGGCCACCAGGGCCCACTGGAACGCGACGAAGCTCCAGCACCACAGCATCTCCCGGTCGGTGCCCCACTGCTCGACGAGGCGCCGGGCGAGGTCCTCGTCGCCGGACTCGCAGGCGGCCAGGACCGCGGTGGGGCGCAGCAGCTCCAGGTTCGGCTCGTCGGCGCGGCGCACCAGCTCGTCGAGCAGCTCACCGGGGCGTTGCTGGAAACGCCGGCTCGTGTACAGCAGCGCCAGCCGGAGCCACTGGGTGCCCCAGAGACTGGTGTGTGCCTGCAGTGCGAACGCCTCACCGACGAGCCGCTCGCCGTCGTCCCACCGGCCGTCGAGCATCGCCCGTCCGGCCCGGGCGAAGGTGACCTGCGCGGCGAGGACCCCGGTGCGCAGCTCGTCGCCGAGGCGCACGGCCCGGGCGAGGTCGGCGTCGAACCCGGCGAGGTCCCCGGCGGTCATCGCGCTGAGCATCCGGTGCAGCCGCCCGGTCAGCTCGACGGTGCGCGGCAGCCCGTCGACGGCGAGCAGCTCGTCCACGGCGGCCCGGCGGTGGGGTTCGCGGTGCGGCACCCAGGCGGCGTTCCAGAAGTTGTTGAGGGTACGGGTGAGCACCTCCGGCTCGCCGGTGCGCCGCGCCAGCGCGATGGCCTCCTCGGCGTGCGCCTCGCCGAGGGCGCGGTCCGGGCTGTGGTACAGCTCGACGGCGAGCGTGCCGAGCAGCAGTGCCCGCCGGCGCGGGTCGCCGTCGCCGAGGCGGGCCAGCTGGTCGCGCAGGATGCCGATCATCTGCTCGTCGACGACCATGTACGGCCGCCACGTCCACAGCGTCACCCCGCCGAACAGGGTCGCCGCGTCCATCATGAGCCCGTCGTCGCCGAGCTGCCGGGCGAGGATGAGCGCCTCGTCGAGGACCGCCCGCGTGCCGTCGAGGTCGCCGCCGGCGCGCCGGGCCACGCCGAGCTGGACGAGCAGCCGGCAGCGGTCGGCGGCGGCGCCGGGCCGGGTCGGGTCGAGTGCGCCGAGGGCGGCTTCGAGGTACGTGGCGGCCTCGTCGTACGCCAGCTGCGCCATCGCCAGGTCGGCGGCCCGGCGGGCGTGGTGCACGGCCCGCTCCGCGCCGCCGAGCCGGGCGGCCATGGTGAAGTGGTGCACCAGCCGCCCCAGCAGCGCCGGGTCGTCGGGCCCGTCGAACGCCTCCAGGGCCTCACCGACGCGCAGGTGCAGCCGGGAGCGCTGCAGCCGGGTGAGGGAGCCGTACAGGGTGTCGCGGACGATCGCGTGGGAGAAGCGGTAGTCCCAGCCGCCGGGCACCTCCGTGAGCAGCCCGGCCACGACCGCGGGCTCCAGGGCGGCCATCACCTGCTCGTTGTGCGCGTCGGTGCTCGCCTCCAGCAGCAGCAGCTCCACGTCGCGGCCGATGACCGCGGCCGTGCGCAGCATCGCCTGGGTGGCCTCGGGCAGCCGGGACACCCGCCGGCCGATGACGTCGCGGACGCCCTCGGGCACGTCGAGGTCGGCGACCGCCCGCGCGGTGCCCCAGCCGCCGGGGTGCTCGCCGGCGAGCAGCCGCAGCAGCTCCTTGAGGTAGAACGGGTTGCCGCCGGTGCGTTCCAGCAGCGCGGCGACCACGTCGTCGGGCGCGGAGCCGTCAATGTATGCGGCGATGTACGCGGCGACGTCACCGGCGGTGAACGAGCTGAGCCGGATCCGTTCGGCGCCGCGCTCGTTGGCCAGCAGCGCCAGGGTCTCCCGCAGCGCCGGGTCGCCGTCGCCGAGGTCCGGGCGCAGCGTGCCGAGCAGCAGGATCGGCAGCTGGTGCAGCGCCGGGGCGAGGTGCGCCAGCAGCTGCAGCGACGAGGCGTCGGCGACGTGCAGGTCGTCGACGACCAGCAGCAGCGGCTGCCCGGCGGCGCACTCGCGCAGCGTGTCCGTCACCGCCTCGTGCAGGTGGAACAGCGCGGTGCCGGGCTCCTCGGCGCGCCAGCCGGTCTCGCCGCGGCCGGCGAGCACGTCGAGCAGGTGCCGGCGGGCCGGGGTGTCCGGCAGGGCCCGCAGGATCTGCGCCCACGGCCAGAACGCGGGGGTCGCGCTCGCCTCGACGCACCGGCTCCAGGCGACCCGCAGCCCGTGACCGGCGGCGAGCGTGGCGGCCCGCTCGGCGAGGAGGGTCTTGCCGAGGCCCGCCTCCCCGACGACCAGCAGCACCCCGCCGCGGCCGGCGCGGGCGGCGGCGAGCCGTTCGGTGAGGTGGCGCTCCTCCCGCGCCCGGCCGACCAGCGGGACCACGCCGCCGTCGAACCCGCCGTCGAACCCGCCGCCGGACCGGGGTGCCAGGACCGGGCCCAGCGCGGCGGCAGGGCCGG